>DASQDA010001046.1:0-12784 GCA_035634435.1 Polyangiaceae bacterium | reverse complement strand
CTTGGTCGTGAGCTCGAGAGCGTCAGTCTGGAGGTGGTGGAGACCAGTGGCGGGCCCGGCGATCCCGCGCTCGACGTGCTGGTCATCGTGGCCCAGCACACAACCTACGTTCTGCTGGGCCGTGCCAGGGCCGGCGTCATGCGCGCGGTTCATTCCACCGACCCGCTGTTCGCAGACCTGGTGCTTGCCAGCTTGAGCGACGTGAGCGCTCGGGTATTCGCGGCATGAGGCAGGCTTCGCTTGCCGGAGACGACCTCCGGGGTGATCTGCAACAGCTCGGCCTTCCCGAGCTGTTGCAGCTGTTGAGCGCTCGAGGTTGCAGTGGCGCGCTCACTCTGCAGACCCCGCTCGGGGCTGGCGAGATCCGGCTCTACGAGGGTGCGATCGTCGATGCCCTCTACCGGCGGCTGGAAGGTCAGAAGGCGCTTTTCCGGTTGCTCTCGGAGCCCGAGGCCATCTACGCCTTCGCTGCGGGCGAAGCCGAGCTGCTGCGGCGCATCGACGCTCCAACGCCGGCGCTTTTGCGCGAAGGTCGCCGACAGCTCGACGAGCTACGCCAGCTGCGCGACGCGCTCGCTCTGGGCGAGGATGGGCTGGTTGCCTTGACGCACCCTGCGTCTGCCGATACGGACATCGCGCGTAGCGTGCTCGAGATGCTGACGACACCGCACACGGTTGCCGAGCTCCTCGACGAGGTCCCGGCGCTGGACCTGGACGTGTTGACTGCCCTGTGCGCGCTGCTCGATGCAGGCAAGGTGCGGCGCATCGCCGGCGGCAGCGGCAAGGTCGAGCTCTGCGATGGGGAGCAACTCGCCGTGCTCGCCGTGCTCGCGAAGCGGGTGGCTCGCAGCGGCTTCGGCGGGGTTCCACGCGTGGTGTTTGCCGCCTCTCCGCAGCGATTGCTGGGGCTCAGGGCAGCCTTGGCGCGGCTTTCGCAGGCAGTGCCCTCTGCCGAGACAGCGGCTCCGGGTCCAATTCCGCAGGTTCTGTGTAGCTTGCGGCTGAGCGAAAGCGTCGACCTCGAGGTGCTCGCCTTGCCGCTCGTCGAGGTCTATTCGCCGCTGTGGGGCCTCGTGCTGCCGAGTTGCACCGCGCTGGCAGTGGCCGCTCATGAATCGTCCCCCCTGCTCGAGAGCGCTTGCCAACGCGCGGGAGTGCCCGTGCTGGACACGGCCGCAGCCCTCGGCGAAGGTGATGAGACGGATGCCCGCGAGGTGGCGCTGCTGATACAGCGCCTGCTGGCGAGCGGAGCTTGAGGCTGGAGCTATGAGCCCACGACCGCGTATCGCGGTGATCGCCGGTGACGGCATCGGCCCCGAGGTGACACGTTTCGGTGTCGAGCTGCTCGAGTTTTATCGCGACGAGCGCGGCGTGCCTCTCGAGCTCTGGTCACTGGACCTCTCCGCGGAGCGGTGGCTGCGTGAGGGTGTGGGGTTACCACGCCAAACCGCTGACGAGATTCGCGACACGTGCACGGCGGTGCTGCTCGGCGCGCTGGGTGACCCGCGGATCCCGGGGCACGAGCACGCCCGCGAGATCGTTCTCGGCTTGCGCTTTGGCCTCGACCTGTACGCCAACATTCGCCCGACTGCGGCTCTCGCCGACCGGCTGGTACCGCTGGGCGGCCGCCGCAAGGAAGACGTGGACATGGTGGTGTTCCGCGAGAACACCGAGGGCCTCTACAGCGGCGTCGGTGGACAACTGAGGCGGGGTACTTCGGCGGAGGTTGCGATCGAAGAGGACGTCAACACGCGGCTGGGCGTGGAGCGCATCGTCCGTGCAGCCTTTGCCTACGCGCGTAGCACCCAGCGTCGCCTGTGCTTGGCGGACAAGTCCAACGTGCTGCGCCACGGCCACGACCTTTGGCAACGCGTGTATCAACTGGTGCGGAGCGAGTACGCGGACGTCCCTTCGGAGCATCTGTACATCGACGCGCTCTGCTATGAGCTCGTGCGCGATCCAGCGCGCTTTTCCGTTATCGTGAGCTGTAACCTGTTTGGCGACATCCTCTCGGACCTCACGGCCGCTCTCAGTGGCGGTCTGGGGTTGGCGCCGAGCGCCAGTCTGCACCCCGGCGGAAACGTGCCCGGGCTCTTCGAGCCGGTTCATGGGTCGGCGCCGGCGCTCGCCGGCCAAGGGGTGGCCAATCCCATCGCCATGCTGCGGACGGTCGGCCTGCTGCTCGAGAACCTGCAGGTGCCCGATGCGCGGCGCCACATCGACCAGGCCTGTGCGGCCGCCCTGCAGGCACACGAGTGTACGCCCGATGTTGGCGGCTCGCTGGATTCCGCGGCAGCGGCGCAAGCGGTGTTCCGCCGCCTGGCCGCAGCGTCCTAGCCGCCCCAGAAACTTCGCCTACCCGGAGCCCTGTGCTACGGCCCGGGGATGGTCGGGGCCCCGTCTACCCGCGCGGAAGAGCAAGCCCGACTCTCAGGAGCTCGAGCCGAGTTCGTCGAAACTTTCCCCAATCGGGTCGAGGTGCTGCGCGGCGCGCTCCGAGCCCTCGAGCAGGCGCCCGACGATGTGGAGCGTCGTCAGGGGTTCGTGCGGCGGGTGCATGCGCTCGCGGCCGCCGCGCGTGTGCTCGAATACACGAACGTCGCCGAGGTGCTCACCGAGGCTGAACGCGCGCTGCGTAGTGTCGGGCGTGGGGCGGTGCCCGCTCGCACTCTGGGCGAAGTGGCGCGCTCGATCGAGCTTCTTCCCACGCTGCTCGAGGGGGCTCCGCACGGCGCCGCTGCAACCCGCGCCGAGCCGGGTAGGACGGGTTCGGAGCGGGGGTATCCCATCAGCGTGCTCGTGTTCGGGCTGGCTCCTTTGGCGGAAGCACTGTTGCAAGAGGGAGGAGCGTCGCGCATCGAGCTCGAACGGTGCGTCGAGCTCGAGAAGGCTTTCGAGGTGGCGCGAACGCTTGCCCCGGACGTTGCGGTGGTCGACGCCGACAGCGAAGGGGCCAAGGCGCTGGTGGGCGAGCTGGCGGACGACGCGCAGCTAGGCCGCGTGTCGGTGCTGGTGCTGGGCAGCTTCGGCAGCGCAGAAGCGGGCAATCTGTTCAGGCAGCTCGGGGCTGAACGCGTGCTCACGAAGCCGGTGACGCCGGAGCTGCTGCAACGAGCGGTGCTCGAGCTGCATGACGCCCGCGTGCGCCCGCAGGCAGCCCTCGAGCCCGTTGGCGAGCTGACGGTGAGCGCCCTCGCCGAGCGCATCGCAACGGAAATCAACAAGGGGCTCGTTGCCAGTGTAGAAGCAAGTGGGCAGACCACGCGCGTGGACTTCGGCGAAGGCTCGGACGTGCTGGCCGCGGTCTGGGGCGCGGTCGCTCGGGTCCGCGAGCTGACCACGGTACGCTCTGCTGGCGCTGTGCGTTTCGCGGCGGGCGGCCCCGAAGGAGCGGTGCCCTTCGTGCCCTTCAACGATGAGCGGCGTGCGGGCCAACGTGGAGCTCGCTACGGCCGGCGCAGCGACGACGTGGCGCTCCAGGGCCGCCGGGTCGTCGTTGCCGACGATGACCCGGCAGTGGTGTGGTTCATGACCGGGCTGCTGCGCGCCGTTGGAGCCGAGGTGCTCGACGCACACGATGGCGACCGCGCGCTGGAGCGTGTCTTCGAGAGCTCGCCGGACGTGGTGGTGAGCGACATCTTGATGCCGGGCCGCGACGGCTTCTCCCTCTGTCACGAGATCAAGCGCGACGTCATCGCCCGTGACATCCCCGTCGTGCTGCTGTCGTGGAAGGAAGATCTCCTGCAGCGCGTGCGCGAGCTCGGTGCTGACGCGGACGGCTACTTGCGCAAGGAAGCGGCGGCTTCGACGGTGGTGGAGCGACTGCGTGAGGTGTTGCGGCCCCGCGCTCGCGTCGAGCAGCGGCTGGCGGCCGGTGGTGAGGCCCGCGGACGCCTCGACGGGATTACCCCGCGACTGGTGCTCGACCTGGTGTGTCGCTTCAGTCCCGACGCCACGCTCACGCTGCGGGATGCGGTCTACCTGTACGAGGTTCAGGTGCGCTCCGGCCAGGTTCGCAGCGCGACGCGCAGCGCGGCGGACGGCAGCTTCGAGCGGGGGCCACGCGTGTTCAGCAGTTTGCTGGGCGTCAACGCGGGGCGCTTCGCGGTGCAGCCTGACGCCACGCCTTGCCGCGCAGAGCTCGAGGGCAGTCTCGCGGAGTTGCTGCAGGGGCCGGTGCAGCGAGCTCGTGCCGCGCTGGCGGCCGTGTCGGCGCAAAGCTTGGCTGCCGTGGTCTCGGTGAGAATTGATGCCGACGCTGTTGGTCGCTACCTCGACTGCACTCCCGAGCCGCTGCGCGTGCTGCTGGAGAAGCTCACGAGCGGTGCGGAGCCGCGAGCATTGCTCCGCAAAGGTGAGACTTCGCCGCTGCTGCTCGAAGCGGTGCTCTCCGATCTGGCGCGTCGCGGTGCGATCGTCAGCGTCGAGCGGGAGGAAGGCTTGGTGCCGGGGCTTGCGCATCCGGCAGGTGACGCGGTCCTCAACGCGCGCAGTGCGCCTCGCGCCGCGACCGCGCCGCGAACGGCGACGCCAGAAAGCTCAGCTCGCGCGCCCGAGCCTGCGGCGGCCCCCGAGCAGAACGCCGAGCTCGAGGGTGAGGGCTTCAGCTTTCAGCTGGATGCCACGCCGAGCGCGAAGCTGCCGCCGGCCGAGTCGCGCCAGGAGCCGCAGCCTCCGGCGCGGGCCCGCCTGGCTCCGACGGATCCCCAAGCCAAGGCGCGCGAGCTCGAACCGGCCGAGGACGAGTCCTTCTCCGTGTTTTCGGCGCTGGCGTCCGAAACCGAGAGCCCGCCCGACGTCAAGCCGGCTGCAGAGCCCGGCGCGCGAGCGGAACGGGTCGAGACACCCTCTACCCATGCCGCGGGCGCGCGCCCCGGTCGCCGCCCGGCAGTCCAGGTGCCGGATAGCTTCGACGCGCCGTCGCCCAGCATGGCGGATGTGTTTGCGGCAGCGCTTGCGGCGGCTCCGGAAGACGAGGATCCAGCCAGCGATCTGGACGCGAGTGCCGCATCCGCCCCTGCTCTGAGGGTGGCGCCGGATCTCAGCCGCCCGGCGGGCCCCGCACCCGCGCCGCTGTCGAGGGGGGACACGCGCCCAGCGCCCGCCACGGACGAGAGCAGCTCCGTGTTCGAAGGTACCGGGCCTGCGACGTTACGTGGTTTGAGCAGCTCCGTGCCTCCGCCACCGCCAGCCCCCGCGCAGCCGCTAGCAACCGTGACCCTGCCGGGGATTGAGCCGCCGCCAAGTCCTGCCACGCGTGAGCCGGTGTCACAGGCGGCAGCAGTGCCGGTGTCACAGGCGGCGGCAGTGCCGGTGTCACAGGCGGCGGCGGCAGTGCCGCCCAGTGAGCCGCCGCCGCGTCTTCCGGCCGATGTCCCCGACCCTGCCGAGGAAAGCGAGCCCGTGTTCGCCAGCGCCCCCGAAGCGCCCCAGCGCGTCGGAGCGCCGCCGCGCCCCCTCGAGCCAAGCACTCGCACGCCCGAGGTGGCGCTGCGACCGGCGGAGCCCACCGCGCACAAGGCTTCCGGTGTTTCGCCTGCGCCTGCGGTACCGGCGCCTTCGAGCTCAGGCACCGATGTCTCCTCGGTCGCGCGCACCCTGGGTCTCTCCGCCGCCGCCTTCGGAGTTGCCTTCGCGCTCGTTCGCTGGGTGGTGGTGCCCGCGTTGGCCCCGACGGAAGAAGCGCGGGAGCCAACCGCCTCACCCTCGGCAATGGTAGCCGCCGCCCTCGGCTCGGCGGCCCCTCCGAGTGGCGCATCGGCATCCACCCGGACACCCGTTTCGGCCCCCTCGCCCGTTGCCGGTGGGATGCGCCTGAGCTCGGAGGATTTGCCGCTCCCGCCGGACATTGCGATAGCCGCCGGCAGCGGGCTGATCGAGATTCACGCCGACGCTACGGCTGCTCTTTATGTGGACGGTGTGCTCGTGGGGCGCGGGCCCCGCCGGCCCGTGCCTGTGCCAGCCGGCAAACACGAAGTGAAGGTTGCCCGGGACGAAGGCAGTGCCTCGATCAGCGTGGACGTCGCGGCGGGGCGCCGATCCCGGGTCAGCGTGACCCCAGCGCGCGCCCCCGGACCGCATCCGTGAGCCGACGGCGCCCAGCGCAGGCGCTCGCAGTGCTACTGGTGCTCGCTGCAGGCGGTTGCCGTGAGAAGGAGGGCGCCTCTGTCAGGCCCGGTATCAGCGCGTCGGCCAACCCCGCAGCACCCGCGACGCGCGCTGCGGCCAATCTTCCATCAGCCCCTGCGCGTCACGAGCTGTTGTCGCACCTGCAGAGCTGCGAGGTCGAGCATCTGGGGCTGCTGCTCGACATGGGTACGAAAGGCGCTGCCGCGCGCCGGCGCTTCTCCGCGACCGCCTCGGATCAGAGCGTCGCGGTCGACCGCGAGGGGGCGAGCTTCGAAGGGGTGTTGAGCCGCGAGCTGAGCCTGGACGTTTGGCTCGACGCGCCCATACAGAAACCCATGCTCAGCCTTCGCGTGCACGGCGGGAGCGCGCGGCTGCTCCATCTGAGCATCGACGAGCAACGGCTGGGTGCCTTGAGACTTCCTATCGAGGAGACCCGCATCCTGGCGAGCAACGCCGGCACGACCGCTCTTGCGGCGGGCCGCCACCGCATTCTCTTACGTCTGTCGGGGGCGCCGCGGGGCAGCAAGACTCCGCTGGTCGAGCTCGATTGGTTGCGGTTGAGCGAAGCCGACCCGCGGCCGCAGAGCTATGCAGCGCCCACTCAGGAGGACATCGTAGCGGATATCGCCCTTACCCGCGTTCCCAAGCGCAGTCTGGCGTTGCGGGCGCCCAGCCGCCTGCGCTGCTGGTTGCGTCCGTCGGCGGATGCTCGACTGCGGGTGTCGGTGGGGCTTTGGGGCTCGGGCAAGGGGGTTGCTGAGCTGCGCCTGCTGCGCGACGCGGAGGCGCCTGTCGTGCTGCAGACACAGAAGGTCACAGGTGGCGAGAGCGCTGTCTGGACACCGCTCTCGCTCGACCTCGGGCCGTACGCGGGCAGTCTGGTTGCGCTCGAACTCGCGGCGCCCGAGGCGACGGCCGGGGCTCGCGTCGCATTCGGCGATCCCGCGCTGGTGCGCAGCGACGAAACCCCGATCGAAGCACCGCGCGCGCAGGTAGTCGTGGTGGTGGTTCTGGCGGCTGCAGACCGGCGGCGTCTGCCGCCCTGGGGACCGACAGGCGCCCTGCGCACGCTGGGCGAGCTGACGCGCAGCGGTGTCTCGTTCGGAGCACACCGCGCACCGACGACGGTCGTGCCCGCCGTCATGGCGACCTTGCTCACGGGCTTTTCTCCGCGCGCACATGGGTTGGAGGACGCGAGCAGTCGCCTAGCGCCGGAGCTGCATACGCTGGCCGAGATCATCAAGGAAGCCAGCGGGCGTACCGCCTTCTTCTCGGGGGTGCCCAGCTCGTTCGCTCCCCTGGGCTTCGATCAAGGCTGGGACGTGAGCGAGAACGTCTCTCCCGTCAAGGACCTGCCGGCGGCGGAGCCCTTGCTGCGCGCGACTCGCTGGCTGGAGCAAGAGGTCGACCCCGAGCGCGCTGCGCCGGTGTTCGTGGTGGTGCACGCGCGCGGCGGTCATCCGCCGTGGGACTTGAGCCGCGAAGAGGCACAGCAGCTCAAGCCCGCCGAGTACGCTGGCATCCTCGATCCACGACGCGGCGGCATGCTGATTCACGCCTTGCGCGAGCGACGCCGGCGCGGCGCGCGGCGCTTGCAAGACGAAGACTGGACGCGCTTGCGAGCGTTGGCCGATGCCGCGCTCGCAAAGCAGGACGTGGCCATGGGTCAGCTCATCGCGGTGCTCAAGCGCAAGGAGGTGTGGGACCGAACGCTGTTCATCGTCACCTCCGACGTGGCAGCGGGTGATCCACCTGACCTGCCCTACGATCCGGCGGCTCCGTTGACGGAGGAGCGCTTGCTGATCCCACTGCTAGTCAAGTTGCCGGGCAATCTGCTGGCGGGCAAGGAAGTGCAGGCACCTTCGAGCGTCGAGGACGTGCCGGTCACCGTGCTGGCGGCGCTCGGCCTGCCACCACCCGAACAACTCTCGGGGATCGAGCTGCACGCACGAGCGCTCGGACGGGAGCCTCTCGGCGGCGCCGCGCAGACTGCCACCCTGCCCAATCGGTACGCCACCCGGCTCGGGCAGTGGCTGCTGCGCGGTGAGCTCGGTCGCGTGCCGAGCCTTTGCGCTCTCGACGTCGATCCGGCGTGCGCCAACGATGTCTTCGAGCGTCAGTCGATCGCCGCCCGGGCGCTGTGGCACGCGACCTTCGCGCACGAGGACCACGCGCGCGCGCTGACACCGCCGGAAGCTTCGCGGCGCCCGCTAGTGCTCGACGAGGAGACCGCCGCGGCGTTGACGGTATGGGGCGAGCCGCGCTGAACGCGCGCAACCATCGCCGCGGGCGCGTGTTTCCGGAGAGCGACGTCGCTGACCCAGGCGCGACGAGACGAAACACTCAGGGGTGATTGAGACGGCGGGTGGGGGCGCAGCGACTCGTTCGCTAGCGACGACTGCAGCGCCTCTCGTCGTCGCTGAAAAGTACACACACGCGACATCGGTGGGACATGTAGCGGCGAGTATGAACAGAGCATCTGATTGAGAGGCAGCTGACGGCTCCGCGCCGCGAGCGCTGGAGTCGACTCGGCGCGTCGCCGCTGCGACGACGTCATGTTCGCCAGCAAGGAGCAGCCAAACCGCACGTACTCGCATATCGAACGGCCAGCGTCGGCGTTGGGGGGAATCTCTCTTTTCGCAAGGATTGTTCAATTCATGAAGACACTCTTCTTCCATTCGAAGCACAAAGGTCCCCGTGCACTCTCGAGCACCCTGATGGGCAGCGCGCTCGTGCTCGCGGTAATGGCCAGCGGCTGCGGTAAGAAATCTTCCGCGGCCGAAGCATCCGCGGCCGCCACCGAGAAGGCCGCAGCCGTGGGCAACACGGAGCGCGCCACCGATCCCACAGGACCCGTCATCACGCCGCCAGGCCTTCAGAAGTCGACCCTTAAGGCGTCGGACTATCCCACCGCCAAGGTGAGCACCACGGGTCAAGCGGTGACGGACACAACGGTGACGGTCGGCATCTTGCACTCGACCACGGGCACCATGGCGATCAGCGAGACGGGCTCCGTGCAGGCAGAAAAGCTTGCCATCGAGCAGATCAACGCGCTCGGTGGCGTGCTCGGCCGGCAGATCAAAGTCATCCAGGAGGATGGCGCCAGCGATTGGCCGACGTTCGCGGAGAAGGCACGCAAGCTCCTGGTGAACGACAAGGTGGCGGCCGTAATGGGCTGCTGGACCTCCGCCTCACGCAAGGCCGTACTGCCGGTGTTCGAGAAGGAGAATGGGCTTCTGTACTATCCCACCTTCTACGAAGGCCTCGAGCAGTCCAAGAACGTCTTCTACACCGGGCAGGAAGCCACGCAGCAGATCCTCGCCAGCCTCGATTGGGTAAAGAAGGAGAAGAACGCCAAGACGTTTTATCTGGTCGGGTCCGACTACATCTGGCCGCGCACGTCCATGAAGATTGCGCGCAAGCACATTGAGCGCGTGCTGGGCGGCACCGTCGTGGGTGAAGAGTTTGCTCCGCTCGGAAACACGCAGTTTGGCTCGATGGTCAACAAGATCAAGCTGAAGAAGCCGGACGTGATCTTCGCCGCCGTCGTCGGCGGTAGCAACGTCGCCTGGTTCAAGAAGCTGAACTCAGCCGGTGTCACGGCGAAGACCCAGACGCTGCTGACGATCTCCGTCACCGAGGACGAAGTGCTGGGCATCGGCGGCGAGAACCTGGTCGGCTTCTTCTCGTCGATGAAGTACTTCCAGAGCGTCGAGAACCCCAACAACAAGGCCTTCGTGGAGGCTTTCAAGAAGATGTGGGGCGACAAGAGTGTGATTGGCGACGTGACTCAAGCCGGCTACCTGGGGCCCTGGCTCTGGCGAGCCGCGGTCGAGAAGGCCGGCAGCTTCGACGTGGACAAGGTAGTGGCCGCTTCTGCAGGCATCGAGCTCGCGATTGCGCCGGAAGGCTACGTCAAGGTTCACGACAATCACCACCTGTGGAGCAAGGCTCGCATTGGACGAGCGCGCGCCGACGGTCAGTTCGACGTCGTGCACGAGTCGGACCTGATTGAGCCGAATCCTTTCCCCAAGGGCTACCAGTGACACTCGGCTAAAGCGAGCTGCAGACGCTCGAGCGCGAGCGGGCCCGGCACTCCGCTGGGCCCCCGCTTGCCGTCGACGTGACACCGGAGCCCCGTGCCGCCCTATTCGACAAGCGAGGTTTGACATGACTGGCAACGAGATTGGTTCGATGGTGGCCATGCAAGGCTTTGCAGGCCTTAGCTTGTTCACCGTGCTGCTGCTGATGGCCCTGGGCTTGGCCATCATCTTCGGTCAGATGGGCGTCATCAACATGGCTCATGGCGAGTTCATGGCCATGGGCGCCTACGTCGTGTACTTGTTTTCCGAGCTCACCGAAAGCTATCTCCCGCTGCTCGGGGGCTTCTATTTCCTACCCGCCGTGGTGGCCGCCTTCTTCGTCGCAGCGGCCGCTGGCTACGTCGTGGAGATTCTCCTGGTGCGGCGCTTGTACAAGCGTCCCCTCGACACCTTGCTCGCCACCTGGGGGCTCAGCCTGGGCCTGCAGCAGGTCTTCCGCTCGCTCTTCGGCGCCAAGGAGGTGAGCGCCGTGCAACCCGACTGGCTGCTGGGCTCCTACAAGATCACTCCCTCGATCGACATTCCGCGCAACGGAATGTTCGTGATGCTGCTGACGGTGCTGGCCGCCGCCGGTGTCTACCTCTTGATGTACCGCTCGCGCTGGGGCGTTCGGATCCGCGCCACGACCCAGAACCGCACGATGAGCGCCGCGGTAGGCATCAACACCGACCGCGTCGATCGCTTCACCTTTGCACTGGGCTGCGGCATAGCGGGCCTGGCGGGGGCTGCCTTCACGACCATCGGCTCGACCGGTCCCACCAGTGGCTCGCTGTACATCGTGGACACCTTCCTGGTGGTGGTCTTTGGCGGCGCGGCCAACCTGATCGGCACCATCGCCTCGGCGTTCTCGATCGCGCAGGCACAGTCGCTGCTCGAGTTCTTTCTGACTAGCGCCATGGCCAAGGTGATCACGCTGCTCAGCATCGTGATCATCCTGATGATCCGTCCTCAGGGTCTGTTCGTTACCAAAGTCCGTAGCTGACAGCAGGAAGCAAACATGAGTGCAATGCTCAAGAAGATCGCCAAGTCGGACCTCCTGGGAGTCGTGATCCTCGGTGCCGTCATCCTGATTCTGTTTCCTTCCATATTCGGGCTTTTCCGACTGAACCTGATCGGCAAGTACCTGACGTATGCGTTCGTGGCGGTGAGTCTGGTGCTGCTCTGGGGTCACGGTGGGATTCTGAGCCTGGGCCAGGGGGTGTTCTTTGGCCTGGGCGGCTACTGCATGGCGATGTTCCTGAAGCTCGAAGCTTCGGATCCAGTCAGCACCGCCATTCAGTCCACGCCCGGCATTCCCGACTTCATGGACTGGAATCAGCTCACCGCACTGCCGCTTTTCTGGGTGCCGTTCAAGAGCCTGACGTTCACCCTGGTCGCGATCCTGCTCTTGCCAACCGTGTTCGCTTTCATCATCAGCGTGGCGATGTTCAAGCGGCGCGTGGGCGGCGTGTACTTCGCCATCATCACACAGGCTATCGCGCTGATCCTTTCGGTGTTGATCGTGGGGCAGCAGGGCCTCACGGGGGGCATCAACGGCATGACCGATCTGAAGACCATGCACGGCTGGGACATCCGCAGCGACTCCGCCAAGTACATCCTCTACTATATCAATGGCGTCTTGCTGATTGGCTGCGTGCTGCTGGCGCGCTGGGTGCTCGGGACCAAGTTCGGCATGCTGCTGCTCGCGCTCCGCGACAAGGAAGACCGCGTGCGCTTCTCCGGCTACGACGTGGCAAACTTCAAGGTGCTGGTGTTCTGCTTGTCCGCCGCCATGTGCGCGGTCGGCGGCGCGATGTTCACGCTGCAGGTCGGCTTCATGTCGCCCTCCTTCGTTGGCATCGTGCCTTCCATCGAGATGGTGATCTTCGCGGCGGTGGGTGGGCGCATGTCGGTCGTGGGCGCCGTCTTCGGAACGCTGCTCGTGAACTTCGGCAAGACCTTCTTCTCGGAGCAGTATCCAGAGCTCTGGCTGTTCCTGATGGGCGCCGCCTTCATCGCGGTCGTGCTCCTGTTCCCGAACGGGCTGGCGGGGCTTTACGAGAGCAGGGTCAAGGGCGCCAGCGACTGGCTGCGTCGCTCCCGGGCGGCGCGCCTGAAGACGGCGGTCAGCATGGCCGTGCAGAGCGGAGGCAAGCATGGGTAGTTTTCAGATGCTGACCGTCGAGGGGCTGAGCGTCTCCTTCGACGGCTTCAAGGCCATCGACAACCTCGATCTCGTCGTCGGACGCAACGAGCTGCGGGTGGTCATCGGCCCCAATGGCGCCGGCAAGACCACCCTGCTCGACCTGATCTGTGGCAAGACCAAGGCCACCTCGGGCACCATCAACTTCAAGGGCACCGAGCTCACCTCCATGCGCGAGCACGAGATCGTTCGCGCTGGCGTAGGGCGGAAATTTCAGACGCCCTCGATCTACGAGAACCTCTCGGTGGCCGAGAACCTCGAGGTCTCGTTCCCACGTGGCCGCACGGCGTTCGGGGCGCTGGCGTTCAAGCGCACCCCGGACGTGAAAGAGCGCGTGGAGCAGGTCGCCGCCGAGGTCTTTCTCTCGGAG
>DASQDA010001045.1:0-3957 GCA_035634435.1 Polyangiaceae bacterium | reverse complement strand
CTGATGCGCAACGGCACGCGCATGCGCATCGGCATCATCGTCGAGACCGGCGATGCTCGCGAGGTGCACCACTTCTGCTTGTTAGCGGGATACGGCGCCGGCGCGATCAACCCGTATCTGGCATTCGAGAGCATCGAGAGCGCGCTCAAAGAAGGTTCCCCAGTACCCTACAAGGAGCTGGAGACGGCAAAGAAGAAGTACGTCAAGGCCATCAACAAGGGCCTGCTCAAGGTCATGAGCAAGATGGGAATCAGCACCCTGCAGAGCTATCAGGGCGCCCAGATTTTCGAGGCCATCGGCCTGTCCGCTGACGTCGTCGATCGCTACTTCACCGGGACCACCAGCCGCATCTCGGGAATCGACCTCGACGTGATCGCCGAAGAGAGCCGACGCCGTCACGAGAAGGCATTCCCGCGCATCACGCCGGAGCTGCCCTTGCTCGATCTAGGTGGCCAGTATCATTTCCGGGCCCAAGGCGAGCGTCATCTCTGGAACCCCACGACCGTCGCCAAGCTGCAACACGCAGTGCGCATGGAAGACGTCAAGAGCTACCGCGAGTACGCGGAGTTCATCAACAACGCTCGCGGCGGCCTGATCACCTTGCGCGGCATGTGGCAGATCTCGTCCACGCGCGCGCCGGTGCCGCTCGACGAAGTGGAGTCCACGACCGACATCGTGAAGCGTTTCGCGACCGGCGCGATGAGCTTTGGCTCCATCAGCGCCGAGGCCCACGAGAACCTCGCGATTGCGATGAACCGCATTGGCGGTCGGAGCAACACCGGCGAAGGCGGCGAGCGCGAAGAGCGCTTCGAGCCGGACGCCAACGGCGACTGGCGGCGTAGCGCCATCAAGCAAGTGGCCTCGGGCCGCTTCGGCGTGACGACTCACTACCTGGTGAACGCTGACGAGCTGCAGATCAAGATCGCTCAGGGCGCGAAGCCGGGCGAAGGTGGGCAGCTACCTGGTCACAAGGTCGATGCGATCATCGCCAAGACCCGTCACTCGACGCCCGGCGTCACGCTCATTTCGCCGCCCCCGCATCACGACATTTACTCGATCGAAGATCTGTCGCAGTTGATCTTTGATCTGAAAATGGCCAATCCGCGCGCTCGCATCAGCGTCAAGCTGGTCGCCGAAGCGGGGGTCGGCACGGTGGCCGCCGGCGTTGCCAAGGCCCACGCCGACGTCATCCTGATCGCCGGCCACGACGGTGGTACCGGCGCTTCGCCGCTGACTTCGATCAAGCACGCGGGTGTGCCGTGGGAGATGGGCCTCGCCGAGACCCATCAGGTGTTGGTCAAGAACGACCTGCGCAGTCGCGTCATCCTGCAGGCTGACGGCCAGATGCGCACTGGCCGGGACGTCGTCATCGCCGCGCTCCTCGGCGCTGAAGAGTTCGGCTTCGCGACAGCACCGCTGGTCGCCTCTGGCTGCATCATGATGCGCAAGTGTCACCTGAATACCTGCCCGGTCGGCATCGCCACGCAGGATCCCGTGTTGCGCGCGAAGTTCGAGGGCAAGCCCGAGCACGTCATCCGCTTCATGTTCTACGTTGCGGAGGAGACGCGTGAGCTGATGGCTGCGCTTGGCTTCCGCACCATTCGCGAGATGGTGGGCCACGCCGAGTGCATCCAGACCCGTCAGGGAATCGAGCACTGGAAGGCGTCGCGGCTCGATTTCTCGGATGTGTTGATGCCCGCGGAGGCCGCTCCAGGAGTGGACGTGTGTCAGACCATTGCCCAAGACCATGGTCTGGAGTCGGCGCTCGACAACGAGCTGATTCGGCTCTGCGCAGCGGCGCTCGACAGGCGTGAGCCAGTGCAGATCGCGCTGCCAATTCGCAACGTTCACCGCACCGTCGGCGCCATGCTGGCTGGCGAGGTAGCTCGGCGCTTCGGCCAGGTCGGTCTGCCACCCGGCTGCATCAAGCTGTCGTTCACCGGCTCGGCAGGTCAAAGCTTTGGCGCCTTCGTCATGGAAGGTATGGAGCTTTCGCTCGAGGGCGACGCCAATGACTACATCGGCAAGGGTATCGCTGGCGGTATTCTATCGGTCAGGCCTCCACGCGGCGCGACGTTCCGCGCCGACGAGAACATCTTGATCGGCAACGTTGCGCTTTACGGTGCGACGGGCGGCAAGGCGTTCGTGAACGGGCGCGCGGGCGAGCGCTTTGCGGTACGCAATAGTGGCGCCACTGCGGTCGTGGAGGGCGTCGGCGACCACGGCTGTGAGTACATGACGGGCGGGCGTGTGGTGGTGCTCGGCCGCACCGGGCGCAACTTCGGAGCGGGCATGAGCGGCGGTCTCGCCTTCGTGCTCGACGAGACCTCCGACTTCAAGACGCGGTGCAACCTGGGGATGGTGGATCTGGAGGCACTCAATGCCGAGGACGCCACGGTGGTCGCGGCGTTACTCGAGGAGCACCGGGCGCGAACAGGGAGCCCCAAGGCGGCGGAGCTACTCAAGAACTGGGAGGCCACGTTGAAGCGCTTCGTGAAGGTCGTGCCGATGGAGTACCGCAGGGTGCTCGAGGAGCTCGGTCGCCGCGAAAAGGCAGCTAACGTCAATCAGCCTGTGTTACACGACAGCCCTTGAGCCCGCCGGCCAGTCACGTGCGCCAAGCGGCGCCTCGGCTCCCCTTTTCGGCCTACTAACCAGATTAGACAAACGTGGGAAAAGTCACAGGATTTCTCGAATTCGAGCGCATCGATCCCTCGAAGCGTCCGGTCGCTGAGCGCGTCCGAGACTATCGCGAGTTCGAGCTGCCGGTTTTGCAGGAGACGTTGGCTGCGCAGGGGGCGCGTTGCATGGACTGCGGCATCCCCTTCTGCAACACCGGTTGTCCGCTGGGGAACTTGATCCCCGATTGGAACGATCACGTCTATCGTAACGATCCCAAGCTGGCGATCCTGTCCCTGCAGGCCACCAACAACTTTCCCGAGTTTACCGGGCGCGTCTGCCCGGCGCCCTGCGAAACGGCCTGCGTGCTCGGCATCAACGATGAGCCGGTGTCTATCAAGCTGATCGAGAGGTCGATCGCCGATCGTGCCTTCGGCGAGCACCTCGTGCAGCCGCTCCCGCCCAAGAGTCGGACCGGCAAGAAGGTCGCCGTGGTGGGCTCTGGGCCCGCGGGGATGGCCGCGGCACAGCAGCTCAACCGCGCCGGGCACACGGTCACCCTCTTCGAGCGCGATGACCGCATTGGCGGACTCCTGATGTACGGTATTCCCGACTTCAAGCTCGAGAAGAGCTTGGTCCAGCGCCGCGTCGAGCAAATGCAGGCAGAAGGCGTGGTCTTTCGCACCTCCGTCGACGTCGGCGCCGACGAGCTGCGCAGTCAGTTCGACGCGGTGGTGCTGGCGATCGGCGCACGCGCCCCGCGGGACCTCGCGATTCCAGGTCGTGAGTTGCCGGGCGTGCATTTCGCAATGGACTTCCTGAGTCAGCAAAACCGCCGTGTTGCGGGGGATGTGGTGCCCGATGACTTGGCGATCCTCGCGACGAACAAGCGGGTGGTAGTCATCGGCGGCGGTGACACCGGCAGCGACTGCATCGGAACCTCGCATCGCCAGGGTGCCAAGAGCGTCACTAGCTTCGAGATCATGCCGCGACCGCCGGGCGAACGCGCCACGCAGACGCCCTGGCCGATGTGGCCGCTGATGCTGCGTACGTCCTCCTCTCACGAGGAAGGCGGTACGCGCGACTGGAGCGTCTCGACCGAGCGTTTTGCAGGCAACGGCAGGGTTGCGCAGCTCGACTGCGTGCGGGTCGAGCTTCGGGATGGCGCTTTTCAGCGCGTGGACGGCAGCGAGTTTCGTCTGGAGGCCGACCTAGTGCTGCTCGCCATGGGCTTCGTCCATCCCGAGCACACCGGGGTGGTCAAAGACCTGGGCTTGAAGCTGGACCGTCGCGGCAACGTCGAGATTGACGCGAGCTTTCACACCAGCGTGCCCGGGG
>DASQDA010001044.1:0-6315 GCA_035634435.1 Polyangiaceae bacterium | reverse complement strand
AGGGGGCAACGTTCGTGCCGCCGTGCGCCCGGGCGTGCTGCCGGCGCTGCCCTGCTACTTCGGTGGGCTTGATGCGAAGGGGTGCTGGTCGCATGGTGAACGCGTGAGGCCGTCGCCCCCGTGAGCCCCAGCAGCGCCTTTGCCTTAGCCTCCCTCGGGGGTTGGCTCTTGGTCCTAGCAGTGGCTTCGACGCGCTCGCGAGCCTATCTGCTCTTCCGCGGCGTGACCCTCGGCATCCACTCCTTGATAGCCGTTGCGATCGTACCCCGCGTCGGCGCTCTGTTTCCGCTATTCGTGGCGCTGCAAGGCATCGTCCATTTCCAGGCGCTCGGGCTGGCCAGACCTCGTATGCGTTCGCTGCCGTACCGCATGCTGATCAGTATTCCGGGGGCTTTCTTCGGAGCCGGCACCCTGCTCGCGCTGCCGTGGGCCCTGGTGGCTGTAACGGGCCTCCAGCTGCCGGCGGTGTGGTTGCCGTATGCACTTTCGCTGGTCGGGGTGGTGCAGTCACTCGTGTCCCGGCAGGAGCAGGTCGAGCTGGTGGTCGCCGACGACGAGGTCATCCCGGAGCTGCGGCGCCACGCCAGCGGCAGTCAGCGCGTCCAGCGGCCACTGCGCTTGATCCAGATCACGGATCCGCACCTGGGCCCTTTCATGTCCGTGGCACGCTTGCGCCGGATCGCCCAGCGCGCCGTGAGCCGCCAGCCGGATCTCGTGGTCCTCACGGGGGATTTTTTGACGATGGAGTCACAGGCCGACCCTGCCTTGCTCGAGCGCGCGCTCGAACCGCTCGCCGCGCTGCCCGGACGCGTGTTTGCGTGCTTCGGCAATCACGATCACGAGGCGCCCGGGACGGTGCGGCAGGCGCTGCGTCGCGTCGGAGCAACGCTTCTGATGGACGAGGCGACGCTGGTCGACACCCCGGCTGGCAAAGTGCAGATCGTGGGGATGGATTTCGTGTGGCGCGAGCGAGCGGCACACATCGGCCGCGTCCTTGCGCGCCACCCGCGTGTCCACGGAGCGCTCAGGCTCGTGCTGTTGCACGACCCGGGAGCCTTCAAGCTCATCCCGGAGGGTGAGGCCGATCTGGTGGTCTCCGGTCACACGCATGGAGGCCAGGTGGGGCTCGTGAGCCTGGGTTTGCCCTGGACGCTGATGCGAGCCTTCGTCCAGGCTCCAGATCACGGTCTCTGGGCGCTCGGTCGCAATCGGCTGTACGTGCATCGTGGCACGGGCCACTACGGCTTCCCCTTGCGGCTTGGCGTGCCGGCCGAGGAAAGCTTGCTGCTCGTCCACGCCCCTCCCGTTTCTGCACGCGCGCAGCCCAGCCTCACAGCTTGAGCCCGCCCCTTTTCCGTGACCGCGAAGGCAGCTACGCTCCGCGCGTGCGTCGCATCACCTCCCTCCACGCTGGCTGGCAGCTGTCCTGTCAACGCTGGCTGACACCACCCGCAGAGCTCGCCTTCAGCAAGCTCGAATGGTTACCCGCTCGGGTTCCCGGTCACGTGCATCAAGACCTCGTGCGGCACGGTGTCATCGCCGACCCTTTCGCCGGTCTTCACGAGCTGGGTGCTCAGTGGGTCGATGAACAGGACTTTTGCTATCGACTCGAGTTTCTTTTCCGGCCGGCCCCGGGCAACACACGCCGCGTCCTGCGCTTCGAAGCCCTCGACACCGTGTGCACGATCCGTTTGAACGGGCAGACGCTGGCGGAGCACGACAACATGTTCGTACCTCTCGAGGTGGACGTGAGCGAGCAGCTGCAGCTGGGGCCAAACGAGCTTCGCATCGACTTCGAGGCTGCGAGCCGCGTCGGGCTCGAGCGGCGCGCTCGCTACTTCGCGAAGGAGGCGCTGCGCGAGCCGATTCTCCGCTTCGACGACCGCGCGTTCGTGCGCAAGGCGCAGTACATGTTCGGCTGGGACTGGGGCCCACGCCTGGTGTCGGCGGGCATCTGCGGCGAGGTGAGCCTGATCGAGCACAGTGGTCGCCTGCTGGACGTGCATGTGCTGCAGCGGCACCTCGCCGACGGTGCCGTCGAGCTCGAGCTTAGCTCCGAGTCGGAGGGGTCTGGGCACGTGGTCCATTTCCTCGAAGGCCGGCCAAGCCCGATCCAGGACGGCGAGGTGGTGCGCCTCGCCGAGCCCGAGCTGTGGTGGCCAGCTGGCCTCGGTGCGCAGCGTCTGTACGGCCTACGCAGCTTTCTGCTGCCGGAGCCGTGCGCGCGGCGTGAAGACGCAGAGAGCGCCGCGCTCGACATTCAAGAGCGTCGGATTGGGCTGCGCCAGGTGCGGCTCTTGCGGCGGCCTGACACTTTCGGGGAGTCGTTCGAGCTCGAAGTGAATGGAAAGGCCCTCTGGTCGCTCGGCGCCAACTGGATTCCGGACCACGCGTTCCCGGCAGCCGTCAGCCCCGAGCGCTACCGCGAGCAGGTGGCCCGCGCGCGTGACCTGAATATGAACATGCTGCGGGTCTGGGGTGGCGGCCTGTACGAGAGCGAGGCGTTTTACGAGGCCTGTGATGAGCTGGGCCTGCTGGTGTGGCAAGACTTCCCTTTCGCCTGCAGCTACTACCCGGACGACGCTGCCGCGCAGGCCGAGGCCGAACGGGAAGCAGCGAGCGCGATCAGACGCCTCCGCCACCACGCAAGCCTGGCGATCTGGTGCGGCAACAACGAAAACCTGATCATGTACCAGGACAAATGGGTGGACCCGGCGCAGCACCCGCCGCGCTACTACGGCGCAGCCATTTACGACGATGTGTTGCCGCGGGTGGTCGCCAAGCTCGATCCCGAGCGTCCGTACGTCGCAAGCTCGCCAGCAGGGGGTGACAATGCGAACGCCTCCGGCGTGGGTGACCAGCATTACTGGGACGTGTGGCACGGGCGCGGCGACTGGAAGTTTTATCGTGATTCGGGCGCACGCTTTGCGTCCGAGTTCGGCTTTGCGTCGGCCCCATCACACGCGGCGCTGCGTGCGATGATGAGTGGTACGCCGGACGCGGACAAGGAGCCACTCGAGCTCGACCTGCGTCACCGCGTGGCCCGCTGGCATGACAAGACGGCCAAGGGCTACGAGACGTTCATCGACTACGTGGAGCTGCACTACCCGCCGGCGCGCAACCTGGAAGAGTGGGCATATACGTCGCAGCTGAACCAGCGCGACGCCCTCAGGCAGGCCATCGAGCACTACCGTCGATCGGAGTTTTGCAAGGGCACGCTCATCTGGCAGCTCAACGACTGCTGGCCCGTGCAAAGCTGGGCGGTGCTCGACTCGCTGGGCGCATACAAGGCGGCCGCGTACGAGCTGCGCAGGCTCTATGCGCCGGCGCTCGTCAGCCTCGAGTGCGACGAGCAGCGCCTGCGCGTCTGGACGATACTCGACAACGCTCCCGCGCGGCTTTCGGCTCAGCTCAGCGTCGAGGCACGCCGCCTCGGCGACGGCGAGCTGCTGCAGCGCTGGGCCCTCGACGTCGAGCTGGAGCCCGGACAGCGCCGACTGTCGCTCGACGAGCCGCTGCTGGGTTTCGACCCCGAAACGACCCTGCTCGTGGCCGAGCTGGCGGGGCAGAAGAGCTATCGTCTGCTGTGCGAGCCGAAGCAGGCGCTGCTTTCGGCGCCCGAGCTCCGCGCCACGCTCGCCGGATCCAACCTCACACTGACGAGCAACGTTCCGGTGGTCGACCTCTTCGTGTGGGACCCGAAGGGCGGGTTGTGCCTGCTCGACAACTTCGTAACGCTCGCGCACGCCGGCGAGATCGCTTTGCCGGCCAGCGGCGTGGCGCACTCCCTCTTAGCGCGCAGCCTGGCTGGACGTCACTCCATCACCGTGGAGGTAGAGGCCCCATAGGTGCCCCTCTCGTTGTCGCCGACCCGGCCCGTGCGACGAACGCAAGGGCTGGAGTCAGCTATTCGATCCAGCGAGCGAGCACACACGTGATGTTGTCGGGACCGCCGTTTTCGTTGGCCATCTCGATCAATCGCTGAGTCGCGCTTGCCAGGTCGGCTTGCCCGAGCACGATGTCCAGCATGCCTTCGTCCGATAGCGGACCACACAGGCCGTCGCTACAGAGCAGCATGATGTCACCCATGCGCGGCGCTTCGAAGCGCGTGTCGACCTTCACGGTGTCCTTCATGCCCAGGGCGCGCACGATCACGTTCTTGTGAGGGAAGTTCGCGATCTCTTCCTCCGTGAGCCGTTTCATCTTCTTGTAGTCGTTGAGCAAGCTGTGGTCTTCCGTGAGCTGCTCGATGCGACGCTCACGAATGCGGTAGACGCGGCTGTCACCGACGTGCGCGATGTAGACGCCGTCCTCGACTGCGAACAACGCCGCCAGGGTGGTGCCCATGCCGCGCTGCTTCGCGTTGCGCTGCGCCTGTTCGTAAATGCGCAGGTTGCAAAGCTTGATGCCGGTGACGAGCCGATTCTCCTCGTAGCCCTTCGTCCGATCCATCTTGTACGGCCACGTGCGTTCGGGATCGTCGGCCGTGGCTGCAAAGAACTCTTGCAGAGTCTCCACCGCCATCTTCGAGGCTATCTCCCCCGAGGCGTGCCCGCCCATGCCGTCAGCTACGACGTAGAGGCCGTACTCCGCCATGATGGCGAAGTTGTCTTCGTTGTGGCTACGCTTACGGCCGACGTCAGTTTGGCCGGCAACTTCAATCCGGAGGGGCCGATTCATTGGAGGCGCCACAGCGCTGAGAGGCCATCCTCGCTGTGCCTCCAGAGCTTGTCAATTGCGTCGGCGCGCGAACTTGCCACTTTGGGCAGGACTACACCGTGCGTGGGGGCGAAAGGGACTCGGCTCACGGGGTTTTCACGGGCGCAGCGGCGGGTGCCGCCGGGTTGGTCGTGGGGGCCGTTGTCGGCGGCGAGCTTGCGTCCTTCGTGGGCAGGCTGAGCGAGGGCATCTTGGCTTTGGGGCCGGGCCGAGCCGCGAGGCGCAGCGGTTGCACGCGATAACGACCGTTGAAGAGCAGAAGCTCGATTCGCTCACCAGGCGCGTAGCCGGAGAGTGCCGCACGCAAGGCGTCCGGGTTCGGCGTGGGCTCGCCGCTCACCGCGACGATCACGTCGGGTCGCGGGGAGGCCGCGCGTGCCGTTTGGCCCTGCGCGCGGTCGGGCGCGTAAGCCACCACGCCGGCGTTGGCCGCGGGACTACCCGGCTCGAGCCGGATGACCAGCACGCCGGGCACGAGCCCACGATCGGACGGTCGCGCAGCTCGGCCTCGGGCTCCGAGCCACGGCACGCTCAGCGCCGCAGTGGCCGGCAGCTCGCGCAGAAAGGCGCGTACTTCGCTCACCGGTAACGCCAGGGGTGGATTCTGACAGCCTTGGGCTTGGCTGCCCGCGCATCCTCCGACCAGGATGGCAACCGCCTCGCCGCCGGCGGTCAAGAGAGGCCCGCCGGCATCACCCGGTTTGGCGGGAGCTCCGAGCTCGCTGAGGCCGCGCGCGCCGCTGCCGCGCTGCGCAGCCAGCGTCTGCTGCAGGGGCAGCAGGCTACGATTGGGTTGCAAAGTGAAGGAATGCAGCGGTTGCTCGGTGAGTGCCTGCGGGCCGCGCGAGGCTTTCACGCCGACGCGAACCCGCGCCGTGTTCGGCACGAGCAGCGCCAGGTCGCGAGTCGCGTCGGAGCTGCCTACGCGCGCGGCCTCCAGCCGACCCCCGTCGTAACGGATGAACAGAGGAAGGCCCGCGCTGAGGCGTGACAGGGCGGTGAGCACGCGACCGTCGCCGTTCAACAGGGTTCCCAGGGCGACGGCTCTACCGCCCTGCTCCACGATCACGACTCCCGAGCGCCCGGGCAACGCCGGAGCGCCTGGCTGGGCCGGAGGCGTGCTGGCCTGCGCCAACAGCGCCTGTGCAGGACGTACCTCCAGCGCGAGTGACGCCGCCCCGAGAAGCAGCGCGATAGCCAAGCTCGGCCGCAGCATGGTCCTGAGCATAGCCGAAAGGTGCAGCGAAATCCTCAGTGAGTCAGCCCGCGTGCTGCCCGCACACACTCACCCTGCGTCGCTCCGCCGTAGGCTGCGGATCCCGGCGGCTCCGGCGACCACCACCACGTCCGCTCGTCCACAAAAAATGCCTGTTTCGACCACCCCGGGGATGGATCTCAGCGCGAGATCCAGCGCGGCCGGTTCCAGGACGGGCCCTGTGCGCACATCGTAGATGTAGTTGCCGGAGTCGGTGCGAGACGGGGCGCCATCGGTCTGACGCAAGACCGGCACGCCATGGGCGGATAGCTGGCGGGCAGTCTGCAAGTGCGCGAAGGTAAGCACCTCCACGGGTACCGCCCGGCGCTCCCCGAGTCGAG
>DASQDA010001043.1:0-2416 GCA_035634435.1 Polyangiaceae bacterium | reverse complement strand
CGCGCCGCAACGTTGCGGCAGCTGTGTGGGCTCGCGCGTGTCGCGCCGAGTGGGCCTCGCCCTCGGCAGCTGTTCCGTGCCTCGAGCCTCCCGAGATCAGAGCTTCAAAGCGGACGCTGCGACGCGCGCGGCGTCGAGGGGAGCACGCTGGAGCGTTCTCGGACCGCGTGCCGGATCAACGTCATGACGTCGTCCAGGTTCACCGGCTTGACCATGAAGCGGTCAGCGCCCAGCGACGCGAGCTGTTTCCATTCCTCCGGGCCGCCTGAGGCGGTGAGCACGATGATGGGCATGGTGGCCGACTTCTCGCGCGCCCGTAGCTGAGCAGTCAGAGCGAGCCCGTCGAGACCGGGCATCTGCAGATCCAGGATGGCCACGGAGGCAGGTTGCGCTTCCAGTGCTTCGAGCGCTGCACGTCCGTTCGCGACGCACTGAATGTCGGCATCGGGAAACTCGAGTCGGAGCTTGATGCTGAGGAGCTCGCGAAAATCATCGTCGTCTTCAGCCACTAGGATGCGCTCGGGCTCGAGGCTCTCCTCGCGGGCCTCCATCAGGCTGCGTCGGAACATCTCTACGGTCGGCGTGCGGTCTTCGGGCTTCTTCGCGAGCGCTTTCAGCAACACCTGATCGAAAATGTGCGGCAGGTCGGCGCGAAACGTGCTCGGCGGCGGCACGGGCATCGTGGCGTGATGCACCATCCATGCGAGCTCACCCTCCACCTCGAAGGGCAAGCGACCCGTGAGCAGCTCGTAGGCAACGCAACCCAGCGAGTATACGTCCGCACGTGGGCTCGCCGTGGCGTTGGCTCCCACAGCGAATGCAACCTCCGGAGCCATGTAAGCGGGCGTACCGACCACCTCGTTCGGAGCGGTGCCGCCCGTGTGATAGAGGGTGGAAACACCAAAGTCGGCAATGCGGCTGCGAAGGCCCCAATCCAGCAAAATATTGCTGGGTTTAATGTCGCGGTGAACGGTGCCTGCCGCATGAATGGCGGAGACGCCGTGGCACACCTCGTTCAGGATCTGCAGGGCCACGTCCAGGTCCGTGGGGCCGGCGTTCTCTTCCAACCACGCCTCGAGCGTCTTCCCCTCGACGAGCTCCATCACGAAGTAGGGCACGGCCGCGTGCTCGCCGAAGGCGTGAATGTACAAGACGTTGGGGTGATTCACTCGAGCCATGGCGCGGGCTTCCTGCATGAAGCGCTCTTTGAAGCCAGGGTGGAGCAGATCTTGGCGAATCAGCTTGATTGCGACTTTGCGTTCCAGCCTTTCGTCGAGCGCCAGGAACACGACACCCATGGCGCCGCGCCCAAGCTCGCCCAGGATGCGGTAGGTGCCTCCGATCACGTCGCCAGGACCTGGCAGCGTCGAGCCCGAAGAGGGGTCCGCTTTGCGCACGGCTTCGTCCACCAGCTGATTGAGCACGGTGGTGCCCACGGAGCTGAAGGGGCGCTGGTGCAGCGTCGGTGCCAAGCCGTCCCCTTCGGTGGATCGTTCGAGCGAGCCTTCGGTGGACGGAGCCTGAGCTGGCGAAGTGGGTTCGCCGAACACTTCAGGAGCTAATTTAGGAGAAGGCATTGGGGGAGCACTCAACGGGTCAAAGGGACACTGACGCCGCCGTGATCGCTGCACGGGTCGTGCCGAACGGCTAATCCGCCAGTTTTTAGGGAAGCCTCCCCGAAACGCCTGCTGCTGGTGTGCCATCACGTTCCTGGTTCAGGCGCTTGTGGGGCAAAACGGCCAGGCTGTGGCGCGGGCCGGGCTCTTGAGGGCACGGACGGCGGCGGCTTTGGCCCGCCGCCCCGTCGTTCTGTGGGCGCAGTGCGGCCGGAAAGAGCTACGCGGAGACGACCCTGTAGGCTTAGGGACAGGGCGGACCGTGCAGGGCAGGGCGCCGCGTGGCGCTTTGCAGCCGTCCGAGCAGGCCGTAAAGTGCGCGCCCCATGCTGGACTTGCGCTCGGCGACGCCTGCGTCGTGGCTCGACTGTGTCTTCGCCGATTTCGACGCGTTCCTACTCGACCACGCCGCCTGTGAACGCAAGGCCTCGGCGACGGGCATGGCTTTCGTGGTTCGTTACCCGGATCGTACCCCGCTGATCGAGCCGCTGATCGAGTTCGCTCGCGAGGAGCTCGATCACTTCCAGCAGGTCTACCGCATCGTTGCTCGACGTGGCCTCACGTTGGGTGGCGATTACAAGGACGCCTACGTCAATGCCTTGCGCGGGCGCTGCCGGAACGGAGGGGACGCTCTGCTACTCGACCGGCTGTTGGTGTCCGGCGTGGTCGAAGCTCGAGGCTGCGAGCGCTTGTACCTGGTCGCGGAAGCGCTGCGCGAGCGAGATCCCGAGCTTGCGCCCGTCTACCTCGAGCTGGCGCGCGCGGAGTCGCGCCACCATGGTTTGTTCCTGCGCTTGGCC
>DASQDA010001042.1:0-1583 GCA_035634435.1 Polyangiaceae bacterium | reverse complement strand
GTCGCGCGCGACGGCGTCGGCGAAAGCGTGGCCGCTGCGGACGCCGTGGTGGACTAGATCCGCGCTGGCGGTGGCGAGGCCCTGCCCAACTACGACGATGTCGCCTCGGAAGCCGGCGCTCAGGCAATCGTCAGCAGCGCTCTGGATGGCTTCGGGGGGCTCGATGTGCTGGTGAACAACGCCGGCATTCTCCGCGATAAGACCTTGCTGAAGATGGATCTCGCTCAGTGGGCTCAGGTGCTCGACGTGCACCTCACGGGTACTTTCTTGTGCTTGCAAGCCGCAGCTCGCGCCATGAAAGATCGCGGCGGTGGCGGCAGCATCGTCAACACCACGAGTCTCTCGGGCATGCTGGGCAACTTCGGTCAGGCCAACTATTCCGCAGCCAAAGCCGGCATTTACGGTCTGACTCGCACGGCGTCAATCGAGCTGCAGCGTTATGGGATCCGCGTGAACGCCGTCGCACCGGTCGCCAAGACGCGCATGACTTCCGATCTTCCCATGTTCGAGAAGATCGACCAAAGCCTGTCCCCCGATCACGTGGCGCCGGTGCATCTGTTCTTGGCGAGCGACCTCGCGCGCGAGGTGAGTGGGAGCGTGTTGTCCATCGCCGGCGCGCGCGTCAGTGTCTACAAGGTGGTGGAGAGTGCTGGGCGCTTCAAGGACGCTGACGGCGGCATCTGGACCGCGGCGGAAGTCGCGGAGCACTTCGACAGCATCAGCAAGCTCTGAGCTTACCAGCTGACTGTCTTGCGCACGACCAGCGGCTCACCTGCGAACTCCGGGACGCGAGCCCGCCCCATCGCCCGCAGCACACAGGAGCCGACGCTGCGATCGTCGAAGGCTTCCTCGAGCTGGACCGCTCGCACCACGCCCGAGGTCGAGAAGGTCACAGCGACCCGGCCGCGCTGCGGTCCGACACCACACGACTTGGCGGCGCCCGCTGCTCGTGCCAGCGCCTGCGCGATGACGGCGCGCTTTGGCGGCGCCGTGCTGCGAGCTACGGGGGTTGTTGGCGTCTTACGCGCCAATCGCCGAGCGGCGGCTGCCTCGCGAGCACGCACTCGGGCAGCCGCTGCCGCGGCGCGGCGCTCCGCTCGCGTCGGTGCAGCACGCTTCGACTCGGACGGTGTCACGGGCAAGCTGTCAGCGCTGACGACCGCAGCCTCGGACTGCGTCGATGTTGCGGTGCTGGCGTTCGCAGAAAGCGCCGTGGAGCTGTGGACCAGCGGCAGCTGCTCGACCGCAATCGGGCGCGCCGCGGCTCCCGCGCGGCCGTCGCTCGATCCTTGCTCCTTCGGCTCACATTTCTCCTGTGCCGAACGATCGCCCAGCGAGAGCTCCGCGCCGTCACCGGAGCGCCAGCCGTAGACGAGCACGGCCACCACCGCGGCGGTGAGCGCACTGAGCACCCCAAAGCTGAGGGCAACCATCCACAGCGGGCGCGCCATCAACCATGGCCGGCTCATCACCCGCACGTCCATTGCGATGGGCGGCACGGAGATGGGCCGTTGCGCCGCTGCAGGCTCGCCTTCCGACGCCAGGGGGAACTGCGGGAGCGGGGGCAGCGCGCTGCTGGCAAC
>DASQDA010001041.1:0-4695 GCA_035634435.1 Polyangiaceae bacterium | reverse complement strand
CGGTGCGAAGTAGAGGAGCGTCCAGGCGCGCACGGCGAAGTGGACGCCAAACAGCAGCAATAGCCAGCTCCGGATCTCGAGCTTCCAGCAGAAAGCGATGGCGATGATGAACGTGAGCTCGTGAATGGAATGCAGCGCTATCCAGAACGCCTTGAAGTCCAGCCGGTAAGGTCCGCGGAACATGGTCAAGGACTCGGGCGGCGAGGCCGTCCACTTGGGAACGACGACCGCGGTCTCGAAGATCTGCGCACCGTTCATCAAGAAGTAGACCAGCGTCGTGATGAGGAGCCATGTCCCTGCGCGCGAGACATAGGCGTCCGTCACCGGTTGCAACACCTCCGCTCTCATTTGGCGCCCGCCTTCAGCGACAGAGCAGTGGCCTCCATGATCTCGATGGCTGAGACCATGTACTTCTCGATGATGCCGATCTCATGAGGGTTGAACCTGGCCAGATTGACCGACATTTTTCGCTCCAGTTCTACGAAGAGGCCCCCCAGCAACTTCTGAGCGCGGGCGGCGTCGGGCACGATGGACACCTTCCTCCGGTCTTCCTTGTCGACGCGTCGCCGCACCAGCTTCTTCTTTTCGAGTCGATCCACCAGACCGGTGATCGCGCCGCTGGTGAGACCCGTGGCCTTGGCCAGCTCCCCCGCCGTCATCTCGCCGCGCTGGATCAACAGCCCGAGATACTTGTGATCGGTTCCCGATAGTCCGGCCTTCGCGGCGATGGCTGTGTGCAGCAGGATCGTGGCGTCGGAGAAGCGCCGTCCCAGGCGGTTCATGGACGCTCTCGCAGCAGGGCTCAGATCGGCTGTGCTGGTCATGGCGGAATTGTCTTAGCAGATAAATTACTTATCAGCTAAGACAGTCGCATTTTTCTTTTCAGGAACGCACACGGGTCAGAGCTGCGGGAAGCGGCCTGGCCGCTCCGGCGTAGGCGGTCAGTACGACCGCCCTCGCCTCGCTGCTCAGTTGCCCGAAAGCTCGCTTTCGAGGCGGCTCACGCATTCACTCAGCGCCTCGTAGTAGTCCCAGTTGAGTGACTGGTAGCCGTTGGGGCTCGTCTCGACGAGCGAAGCGAAGCCCGTAAAGCCGACTGTCGTGCACGACCGTGTCCACGTGGGTCCGGTCTCGAGGTCGCTCTCATGGGGGAACATTCTGAACGTCAGCGTACAGCGGCCTTCCGTATGCCCGCACGCTGGTTTGCATTTCAGCCGGTCGAAGCGGAAGTTGTGATCCCCTTCGCACCAGGTGTCGCCGCAGATGTTGTCGATCAGCTGTAACGTCGTCTGCTCTTGCGCCGTGGAAAGCCCGACGCGGCGGAGCTCCGTTGCCCCGCTGGCCGGCGCCACCGGCTCAGCCTCGTCTGCGACCGGGTCGGGGGGCCCGCCGCAAGCGGCGAGAAGTAGGCAGCAGGCGGCGGCAACGAACAGCGTTCGATCAGTAAGTTGGATCATGGAATCTCCCGCGGCACCCGTGCTCGATGCTCCGAGCACTTCGGCCCGGCTAACTCCTCGGTCATTCCCGATCCCAGGTGCGTGGTTTCGGATGGAAGCGGGTCTGCGCGCCGACAGCGATCGCGGCCCGATGGCCAAACGCGCTGTGCCAACGCAGGGCGCTCGAAGCACGCCTTCGGTGCCGTCGACGCACGGCCAAGGCAGGACGGCTCCGTGGGTCAGGTGTGCTAGGAGCGCCTCGATGCGCACGTCGCAAGCGGCGAAAGCCCAGTTTATTGGCAGGCGGTGTGCGTGCGAGCGGAAGCGGTTCGCGTGACCCTAAACGTGCGCAAAACCCTGGAGCGCGTCTTCGCCGCCGGTGCCATCGCCGCGGTTGCCTACTTTCTCTATCGCGCCTTCCGGCTCAACTGGCACAGCATCCAGAGCTACGACTTCCAGTTCAACGTTGGCTTCATGTTGCTGAGCCTGGCGTGCGTCGTGAGCAGCGGCTTTTTGGCCACGTACACCTGGTATGTGTCCATGAACGCGCTCTCCGTGACGGGCAAGCTCTCGTTTGGTCAGAGCGTCGCGGCAGTGAACGCAAGCGGGCTCACCAAATACGTGCCCGGCAAGGTGTGGTCGTATGCGCTCCAGATGTACTGGCTAGCTGCGGCCGGTTTTGCGAAGTCACTGGTTGCTTTCGTCAATCTTCTGAATCTCTACATCTCGCTGGTCAGCGCCGTAGCCGTAGCGCTCTTCGCGCTGCTACTCGCGCGCACTCCCTTTCCGTTTTCGCTGATTCTCGCTGCGCTGATCGTGCTCTTGCTGGCGGACTACTGCAGCATGCGTTTTTACTCGCCCGTGTTCGGCTTCCTGGTGCGACTGCTGAGCCGCACGCTCAAGCGCGACATTCAGTTCTTCGAGCTGCCGCCCGCGCTGGTGCTCCGGTTGCACGCGGCGCACACGCTGGCAGCGCTGGCAATTGGCGCTGCTTCCTACTTCGTCTGCTTGGGCATTGGCTACCAGATCAGCGTAGAGGAAGTGCCGCTGGTGCTCGCGGCTGCGCTGCTCGCGGAGGTTGGCGGCTTCCTTGCGGTGTTCGTGCCCGGTGGCCTGGGCGTGCGCGAGAGCATCATGTACGTGCTGCTCGGAGGCAGCGCGAAGGGGGCTATCGCGCTCGTGCTTCCCCTGGCCTCGCGCTTCGTCGGCATGCTGGCCGACGTGTTGCTCGGAGCGCTTGCGCTCGCGATGCTCCGCCAGCTGAGGCCGCGGCAGCTGAGCTGAGCGCGCCCCGGGCGCTGCCAGTCCGCCCTCAGCGCCGTTTCCAGAGCGAGCCGCCGTACTCGGAGCGAATGTTCGCGGCGTCCTTCGAGCTGAACTTCTCGACCAGCTCGAACTGACGTTCCAGCTTCGACCAAAGCTGTTTGCGGCTCAAGAACCAGGCGGGATAACTCGCCGGGTAAATGTGCCGCGGGACGCGCTGCACCGTGAGTCGATCCGTCTCCCCGTCGATCAGAGGTGTGCGGTCGAACAGCAAGTACTCAACCGGCTTGTCGACGAGCTCGCCAAGGAATGCCTGCGGATCCGGGAGGTACTGCAGGACGCCGGAGAGCAGGATTACGTCGGCACGAGTGCGCTCGATGGCCGGGTCGAGATCGCCGAAAAATTGCAATGTCGGAGTGCTGAATTCGGCTTGCCCCGCCGCCACGAACGTCTCTTGCTCGACCACCGCCCAGCTCAGCCGTTGCAGCCCCTTCAGCAGCTTGCGGTTCTGCCGGTAAGAGGTACCGAGCGAGCCGCCGAAGTCCACGACGCTCAGGCTGCCGCCGCGCGCACACGCGATCATCAACAAGGAAGCGACCACGGGCCAGGAATAATGGACCTCGTCGAAGAGCACGCTATCCTGCTCGTAGGCAGCCTCACCACGCTCGACCGCGCGTGCCGCCTCCGCGACTCGTTGCACGATGCTGGCGTCCTCGTAGCCAACACACGCCGCCTTCGCCTCCGCCCAGCTGGCGAACTCCCCCTCGAAGCGGTTGCCGAAGCGCCCGCGCAGCGCGTCCCACAGCAGCGGAGGCACCATCGATCGGGCGATTTCAACGGCAGCAGCCATCATGGCGAGCGAACGTAGCGACCGGCCGCCACCCTGTCCAGCCGAGGCCACCCTTACGACGCTGAGACCGCTGCTGGTGGCGTGCTCGGACTGCAAACCGACGCAGCTACGAAAACGAAACGGCCAGGCTTTGAGGCTAACCGGCTCAATAGCGACTGAGTCGTCAGCGGGCTCGCCCGATCGAAGCGATGCCTCCTTCTGCGAGTTCGCTGGCCTGGCGGCCGCGGCGCCCCAGCGAAGCCCGGCAGTTCCCGCCTTCCGAGCACGGTTTGCCGACAGTCTAGCGGCTCAGTAAGCTACCGCGCGTGCAGCTAGCGCACATGGACTACGTGCTCGACGACGCGCTCGATCGTTTCGATTTCGCGCGCTGCCAGGGCTGGTTGACGCGCGCCTACTGGTCGGAGGGCATCGGCGAGGGTGAGGTTCGGCTGGGCTTCAGCAACTCCACGCTCGTCGTCGGGGCTTATCGGGATGGAGTCCAGGTTGCTTGTCTGCGCTTGATCTCGGACCGCGTGCGCTTTGCCTATCTATGGATGTGTTCGTGGACGAGCAACACCGCGGGCTCGGGCTCGCTCGTGCGCTGGTGCAGTTCGTGCTCGACCATCCAGCCATGAAGTACGTGGTCAAATGGACTCTTGCGACGCACGACGCCCACGACGTTTACCGCCAGGTCGGCTTTTCGGAGTTGCCCGACGCGCCGCGCTGGATGGCGCTCGTGCGTCCGCGAGGGTGGATCGACGTGGGTTGACCGACGCCGCTTACCGCCGGCGCGCATTGCATGGCCGGCGTGAGGCGCTGCCCATCGCGCCCCAACAAATCAATGCCTTTTCGGCGTAGCTGGCCGCAGACCTCCCCCAACACCGCCACCGTTTCTTCGGATTCCAAAGTCCGTTCGAGCGTGCCGGAACAACGGCGGGCGAACGCTCGTCTGCTGGACGTTCCACCTATCCGACCCGGACGTGAAGACCGGGCAGCCCTACAAGTGCCGGAACTGGCGCTGCATAGGCAATGACGGCGAGTGCGACCTATGAGCGGCGCTTGATGTTCGCGCGGGTAACCGAAGCTATCGATCGAGACAAGCTCTCAGCCCGTGGCTGGCTTTTTCTAGTGCTGACTCTCGACAAACTCGGGACGTTCTCAGGCGTC
>DASQDA010001040.1:0-2590 GCA_035634435.1 Polyangiaceae bacterium | reverse complement strand
GTTGCGAGGGCGGCACCGGAGCGCAGGGCCTCGCGTGCCTTGCGAGCGGCCTCTCTAGGGTCCGCGCCTTCCGCGACCACCAACGCCGCCGCGGCGTTCAGCACGAACGCATCACACGAGGGATGCGGCTCGCCTGCGAGGACCGCCAGAAGCACGCGGGCATTCTCGGCAACGTCACCACCGAGGGCGGCGCCCGCTGCGCTACGCTCGAGTCCGAAGTCTTCCGGCGCAACCTCCAGCTCTTCCAGGCGACCGCGGTCGAGGACCGTGACGCGGGTCACAGCGTACGGGCTGACCTCGTCGAGCCCGTCCACGCTGCGCACTACCCAGGCGCGCTCGGTGCCCAAACGAAGTAGCGCCTTGGCCAGCACCGGTCGCATGGCGTCATCGAAAGCACCCACCAGCTGATGCGTGGCGCCCGCGGGATTGGCCAGCGGCCCCAGGCAGTTGAACAACGTACGCACGCCCAGCTCCCGGCGCACCGGCATGACGTGTCGCATCGCGGGGTGGTGCGCCTGAGCAAAGAGAAAGGCGATGTTCGCCTGCTGCAACACGCTCCCCTGGGCGCTCGCGGGTACGTCGAGCGGAACCCCCATGGCTTCTAGGACATCGGCGCTTCCCGCGCGACTGGTTGCGGCGCGGTTTCCATGCTTGGCGACCGGGATTCCGCAGGCGGCGGCGATCAGCGCGGCGCCGGTGGACAGGTTCAAGGTCCCGGAGCCGTCGCCGCCGGTCCCACACGTGTCGAGCACGCGGGGCAGCTGGTGCTCGACGCGCAACATGACACGCCGCATCGCCGTTGCAGCGGCCGCGATCACCTCTGCGCTTTCGCCGCCCATGCGCAGCGCGACGAGGAACCCAGCGACCTGGGCGGAGGTCCACGCACCGGAGAAGATTGCCGTGAAGACCTGCTCGACGCGTGCGGGGGATATGCCGTTGGCGCTGGTGAGCTCCGCGAAAACCTCGGCGAAAGGGGGTGCCTGTTCGGTCATAGCGACTTGAGCCAATTCTGCAGCATCAACATTCCATGCTCCGTCAGGATGGACTCGGGGTGGAACTGCACGCCTTCGATTGGAAACGCGCGGTGCCGAAGGCCCATGATCTCGCCCTCCGCGGTGCGCGCCGTCACCTCGAGGGACTCCGGAAGGTTCTCGGGCTCGACGATCAAGGAATGGTAGCGCGTGGCATTGAAGGGCGAGGGGACGTCCGCGAAGACGCCTCGGCCATCGTGCTCGATCGGTGAGGTCTTGCCGTGCATCAAGCGGGGTGCGCGAATGACTTTGCCGCCGAACGCTTGTGCGATTGACTGGTGCCCCAGGCACACGCCCAGGATCGGGATACTGGCGAGCTCCTGCAGAACACTGAGCGTCACCCCGGCGTCGTCCGGGGTGCCAGGCCCCGGCGAAAGCAAGATACCGTCGGGAGCGAGGGCCGCGAGCTCTTCGGTGCTGACGCGGTCATTCAGGCGCACGTCGCAGTTGGCGCCCAACGTGGACAGGTACTGCACGAGGTTGTAGGTGAAAGAGTCGTAATTATCGACGACGACGACGGTCGGGTGCACGGCGACCATCCTTTTACTACGTCGTGGCAAAGCAAGCACCGCCTGTGGGGTCTCATCACGACGTTGGGCGAAATGGACGCCGTTTTACTGGTGCCTCAGCACCTGCCCCCGCGGGCCGCAGCTGCTGCCTGCGCCGGGGTTGCGCTGTGGTGCGATAATTGCGGTGCCGCGTGTGACGTTGCGACAGACACCAAGCGTTTTTCAATCTTGCTCATGAGTTAGTGGGCCGCTACTGTGCCCGGCGCCGCAAGGGCCGCTGGCGCAGCAGTACGGCGGTCCCTTCAACGTGGCGAACGAAAGCCGATGTCGGACCAGAAGCCAAAGATCGATCTCAAGGCGCGCCTCGGTAAGAAGGCAGCAAGCTCTCCCATTGCCGGCGGCTCTGCGCCGCCCTCTGCCGTAAACCCCGCGGGTCCCCCGGCCAGTGTGCCTGGTGCCAGTGCGATGCCACGGCCCAGCACCCCTCAGGCGAGCGCTCCGCCGCAGCCGTTCGGGGCTCCACCACAGCAGTACGGCGCTCCCTCGCAGCCGCAGCAATTCGCCTCCGCTCCGCAGGCGGCGCCGAGGAGCGCGGGCATCCCCGCGCCGCCGTTCGGTACGCCGTCGCGGCCAGCCGCGGCGGGTCCTTCGAATCCTTACGGGGCACTGGAAGCCCAGGCTGTTCCAGCACCGCGACCTGCCCAGCAGGCCATCCGCATCGAGATGGGTGAGGAGGTCTTCGAGGCACAGCGACGTGGACGCAAGAAGGTGCTGGTTCTCGCTGGCATCACCGCCGTGGTTGGCGGAATCCTCGGGTTTGCCATTGGTGGTGGCAGCGAGCGCGCGAAAGGCGCGGACGCCGCGATGGTTGGCGCGCAGGATCTCATCAAGGAGATCGGCACTGCGAACGCAGAGACGCAGAAGCTCGCGGACGTGTTGAAGAGCGCCAAGGAGAAGATCGGCAAGGGACAGTACCCCGAGCAAGAGGTTTCGCAGCTCGGCGCCATCAACATCCCGTTCGCCGGCAAGAACCTCTCGGGCAAGGGCATC
>DASQDA010001039.1:0-13835 GCA_035634435.1 Polyangiaceae bacterium | reverse complement strand
CAGTTGTGGCCCTTTGGGTTCAGAGCCACGCCGACGTCTGCCCAACGACTGGCGTTCAGCTGCGTGGTCCCGAGGGAGCGCAGCGACTGAGGACCACGTCAGCTTCAACGTCCGATACGGGTAGACCGTTCCGCTTTCCATGACTTCCCTCGCGGGAGAGAACGGTGCGGGACATGCACCCACCGGCGACGAATATTCAACGTCGAGCACGCGATGCTCTCCAACTCAGGTTCGCGCCGGCGGGTGTGCCGTTGCCCGTAACGAATACTCGGGGATTGCCGCTTGCACCGGCTCTCCGTATCGCCTTCGCTGGGTCCGGCTCTGCATGTCCCGCACCTCATTGTACCGAAGGATTACCCATGCACAATCCCGTTCCCTTCGCCGCGCTCGTCGGCATCGATTGGGCCGACGGGAAGCACGACGTTTGCCTTTGCGCCGCAGGCTCCACCAGGCGTGAGCGCTCGGTAGTCCCCAACACGCCAGCTGCCCTCCGTGACTGGGCCAACAAGCTCCGCACCCGATTTGGTGGCGCTCCCCGTCGCCGTCTGCATCGAGCTCAGCCAAGGACCGATCGTCTCGGCGCTCCTCGAGCATGACTTCTTCGTCTTTCAGCGGCACGGAACGGAGGCTACGGAACGGAGCGCCTTCGGTCGCAAAAAAGGCCGATGTAGCCTTTATGTGAACTTCTGACATGGCGCCCACTCCCGCAGCAACGCGGGACGGCGTTTAGATGGCCTAGTCTCGACGTTCGCCAACGACCTCAAGCTAGGTGCCGAAGTTCTCGGCCTATTCGGCCGAGTTCTTGGAAACGTATGTGCTCGCGAACAACAAACCGTCAGAACGCTCGATGAAGGCGTGCATTCTGAAACATCATCTGGTGCCGGAGTTCGGCGAGATGCGTCTCGACTCGATCAGGCTTCACCCGATCGAGGTGTTCAAGGCGAAACCTGCTCAAGAAAGGCTTGGGCAGGAAGCGCGTGAACAACATTCTCGCGGTCCTTGGGAGAATGCTCCGCTACGCGCACGAGGTCGAGTTCATCGAGAGCGTGCCGCGGATCAAGCTGCTCAAGGTTCCGCCGCAGGAATTCGACTTTCTCACGTTCGAGGAGCTCCCCCGGCTGCTCGACGCGGTGAAGGACGACCCCGAGCGGCGGACGCTGCTGCTGCTGGGCAGCGACGCGGGCCTGCGACAGGGCGAGCTCGTCGCCCTCGAGTGGGGAGACGTGAATCTCGTGGCCGGAACGCTCACCGTGCGGCGCTCGTCGTGGCACGGGATTGTTGGAACACCCAAGAGCGGGCGAGATCGAAAGGTACCGCTCACGGCGCGTCTTCGAACGGCACTACGCGCGCATCGGCATCTTCGGAGCGAGCTCGTGTTCTGCCATGCGGATGGGAGCCCTTTACTCAGTCCGCAATCGAGGCGGCGCTTCGGTTCGCCTGCAAGCGGGCCGGGCTCCGGCGCATCGGCTCCCATGTGCTTCGGCACACCTTCTGCTCGCACCTCGCCATGCGTGGGGCGGCGCCGAAGGCGATCCAGGAGCCGGTGGACCCTTCGGTACATGCACCTGGCGCCGAGCGCGCTTCGAGAAGCCATCGGACTTCTCGATCTTGGGCATCAGGTGGGCAACGCTCAGAAAGCGTCCCGAGAACGTTTACGAATTATCTGCGGAGAGGGAGGGATTCGATGCCGGCGCTGACGCGCGATCGAAGTTCGAACAAGGTCTTGCCTATCTCTCGCTCTCAAGCGCTACGTTTGACGTCGAGTGCCGTGTCACGCGGCATGCACGGTGATTCCGGGCGCGATGGCCTGGTGCCGGTCGCTGCTGCCGACGATCCGCTCGTCATCGCAGCGCAGCGCTGCTACGTGGGGCGAAAGACTCTCACGGGAGAAAGAGCTCATGTGGTTAGCCGTCCTTCGCGCCTCGGGCGCAGAATTCGATCCGGACGCGTACCTGCGCCGGGCTGGCCTGGAGCCGGACGCCGTATGGCATGTGGGGGAGCCGCGTTTTCGGGGCGAGCCGCACGCCGAGTCCGGCTTCAACATCTGCGTTGCAGACGAACGCTCCATGGACGCTCTGGTTGAAACGATGCGCGACTGGTTGACCGCGCACCGTCTCGTATTGGCCGCACTGGGGAAAGCCGGGGCTAAAGCCGAGCTGGACGTTGGCATGACGGTTGGCAGCGCCAAGCAGTTCGCGGCCAGCGTGTCCCTTGAACCGAGCGATCTGGCGCTTCTGGCCGAGCTCGGTCTCGTCTACTGCGTGAGTGCTTATCCCGCCGCTGACGACGAGGACGACGACGAGTAAGTACTGACGTCGAGTGTTTGCTCACCGCGCCTGTTAACTGTCACCGGTGTCAACCGGACAAGCTGTTACCCATGCTGCCGGATTTTACCCGGAACGACCGTTCACGTCCGTTCGGAACGCGCGTTCAAGTGCGTCCGGAATACGCAGTCAGGTCTAGGAGGTGCGTGGCTCAGACCTCGTGATCCAGGACCGCCGCGAAAGCGATCAGCGTCTCCTCTTCGAGCTGGCCCCGTATGTGCGGCGGACAGACGTCCAGGAACAGTTCCACCGCTGTGCGGGCGCATGCGCGGAGCTCGGCTACCTCGGCGCGGAGGTCCGCGATCGTCACGCGGGCTTTAGCGTTCGGTCCCTTGCTGCGTCCAGCGGCTCGCGTGAAGTCGAAGTCGCAGAGGCGGACCTAGCCACGCGCGACCGCGTCGCGCAACGCCTTCACCTCATCCACCTGAAAGTGGTGAACGCCATTCGCGTCACGTTTGGGATGGAGGTAACGCCCCTCCGCACGACGCACGGTCGCGACGCTCTTGCGAAGGTAGCGTGCGACGTCCCCGCGGGTCACGGATCTGAGGATACGTCATGTGACGCCCGGGGCCATGTGCTGCCCGGGCAGGATGCGTATTCCGGACGCGCTGTGACGCCGACGAGTCAGTGCCAGCCTAGCCTCGCTGGTGCGACTGGCGAAATCCGTCGCGCGAGCACGGCAACTTTTCCGCAGCTCGAGCGTGCTCAACACTGACCGCTTGTCCATGCGACGGTCTCCGTGCGACGCTCTCATCCTGTGCGGCGCAACGGACTCGCCGACCCCCCTCAGCTTGCCGGCAAAAGGGGTCGGGTCACCCGGGGCTTCGCGGAAGGTTCAATGCGAGGCAAAACCAAACGCGATACCCAACGCTTGGAAGCGTAGCACGCTCGGCACCGGCGGAACAACCGCGCGCGGAGAGTCACTGGCGCCACGCGACACGCGTTCAACTTGCGGTCCGTCTCTTCCTCGCGAGGCTGCCGCACCACGACGGCGTCTGTGCATCGATCGATCGGGTGCTCGCTTATTACGCAGAGCTCGAGGCCAACGAGGTACGCATGGCACTCGTTCTCGACGAGTGGGAAGCAACCGTCGAGGTCTTGCGAGCCGCCGCGCGCTGTGAGCTCGACGACACGCACGCGATGGTTGCCGACGCAAACGTCACAGAGGAGCGATGCCGCTCCGAAATGGATAGCCTGGCTCGGCGCCACGCGTGGCTGGTGGTCAGGTGCAAGAAGATGGTCCCCCGGATCGAGCGTGCGGCGCTCGTGGCGCAACGCCGTCTGCGCATGGCAGCGTGGACGCCCCGCACGCCATATCGCGCGAGAGCGCGCGTACGGGTGTTTCTCCTCTCGTGTGCGCCGCGCGCTAAGCGGACTGGACGCGCCCGCCGCCCCGTCCGGCGTGGACCGACAGGTCGCCGCTTGGCGGTGTCGGGTGCGAGCGATGGCGATGGGCGATGGCGGCGGCGACGGTCCTGGTGATCCCGAAGCCCTAACGACGCTAGCCCGCTCCCCGCTGCGGAGGCAGCCGTGAACCGCGCCTTGCAGAACGAGGTGGCCGACCTGCTGTCCATCGTTGGCGAGCGATTTCTGCGGATCGCTCAGCTCATGCGCAGCGGAACCGAAAATGCAGGCGAGACCGGCGCTGCCATGAACGACGGAGATCGCGCTCGCGCTGTCAGCGCGCTGCTTTCCCTGGATGACAAGACGCCCGAAGAGATTGAGACGCTGAAGCGAATGCGCAACGGCAAGCCCAACGGAGGTAACCGCACATGACGTGGAACATCGATCCGAGCACCCCCCTCGACGAACTCGCAGCGCGGTGGCTTGTGCAGACGAAGCATGAGCGAGATCACAAGAACACCGGGAAGATGTACGAGCTCCACGTGCGAACACATCTGACGCCATTCTTCGGCACCGTCGGCGACGTGACGAAGGTGAAGGCAACGGCATACATCAACGAGCGCCTCTCGATAGTAAAGCGGAACACCGTGAAAAAGGAGCTGTCGACGCTCCGGGTACTCATGCGCTGGGCCGCCGAGCAGCAGTACGTAGGCGCGTCACCCGAAATACCGTCGCCCGGGAAGAGCGCTCGTGGAACACCTTACAAGATCCGCCGGCGCGGCGCCGCAACCGAGCTGACACCGGAGGAATGTCGAGCAGTGATCGACCTGTTGCCGCAATGGTCGTCATCGAGGAAGGTGGCGCGGTTTCCCATTCAAGCGCGCTTCATCGTGGCGCATCAGACTTCGCTTCGACCGGCGACGCTGGATGCACTTGAGGTCGGCGTCCACTACACGCGCGGTGCGTCCGTGCTTCGGATCACAGACGAGATCGACAAGGCTCGATTCGGTCGCGAACTGCCGCTGAGCGACGAAGCGCGCGCGGCATTGGACGCCATCCTACCCGCAACGGGACTGATCTTCGGTCGGCACCACTACCGTGACCGTTTGCTCAAGGCCGCCAGAGGCGCCCTTCCTGAGGAGAGGGCAAAGACCTTCGCTTCCTACGACTTCCGGCACGCGCGCATCACCGAGGTTGTCGAGACCGGGAACATCACAGGAGCAATGTACATGGCGGGGCACAAGCAGCTCGCAACCACCTCGCGCTACACCAAGCCGAACAAGCGTGCGGCTGAGCGCGCATTGCTGGCCGTGGGACCCACTGGCTTCGCGACACCCCAATCCGCCTACCATTCCCTAGCAGCTCCGGCGCAAGCATTGGCGGTGTCTCACGCCGGCGTCGCGTCGCAACCGTTCGCAGCGTGTGGACCGGCGGTCGTACCGCAGTCCCTTGAGGTGCTAGCGGGGTTATTCCCATGGGGGTTCAAGTCCCCCCCTTCGCACAACCACAACGGTAGATGGCGCGAGCGCGCGACGCAGAATTCTAGGGCAATCCCTAGAACGCCGTCGGCGTCACGAGCTGCTCAAAGCGGGGCTCGCTCAGCGAAAGCACGAAGCTGCCGAGCAGGGCGATGGGCCACGACCAATCCGGTCGTGCGCCTGGCAGCTGGTGCGGCGTCACTCGTCATCGGAACTGACGTCGAGTGTACCGCCCGTGCAGCGCTCAGATGGCCACGGCTGCAGAGAGCGCCCGAGCTGACCAGGATCCGGGTGTGGCGCGCCCGCGGCAGCTTTCAATCGCGCGGGAGCCCGCGAATCAGGGAGCCCGCTACTCTGCCTTCAGCCACGATCGACGCTTCATCCGCGTGCAAATCGAAGATGTACGGGCCGCTGTGAAGCGCCTGACCGGTGAGGACGCCCAGGTGTGCGCGAGCGGCCTCTCCGCCGGGGGTCGCGACGGCGAGAAGTCCGCCGAGGACACGCTCGAGCTCGTGGCGACGTTTCGCTCGCGGCCGGCGTTCCACTGGGTGACGCGCGGGCTACCGGCGACACGGCGGGTGGTCGCGGTGCGGGCGATGCGGCAGGCATTGTTCACGGCGCATCTCGGCACCACTGTCATCCACGGTGACGTTCACCCGGGTAACGTGCTCGTGCGGTGTGGCGTGCCGCACGCCGACCCTGTGTTCATCGGTGCACGAGCCCGGCTCGCTCGCGCTCAAGGACGTCAGCTCGGGGCTTCAATCCTTGGGTCGCCACGAGCCAGGTGCGACGGCATCACGGCACGTTCTCGGGAATGTATCTCGCACAGCGTGGCGAGTCGCCCGTGCTCACGAAAAACGTGCGCGGCCCCTACTGGTGGGCTGGCGCTTCCAATGCTCTCGCTGGAGCGCTTCGCTACCACCTTCACGTCGCTCCTGGAGCGCGCGGGTGAAATGTCGTGGGATCGCTGCCACTACTACGCGAGCCGTTACGCTGAGCGTGGTTGCGCTTCACGCGAAGCGATAGCGCGTGGCTTGCGGCTCTGGCGCGCCGAACGCCGGATGTCGTGGTGCAACACGTGCGCTGGCTGGCGCACGTCCTCGCCGAGCGCGGCGTGCCGCGCTACTGGCTCGAGCGGCACCTGGCAGTCTTGTGCAACGAGCTGAGCAGCGCCCTGCCCGAGGCATTCACGCGTTACGCTGGGCTCTTGCAGGCGCCGGGACGAGCTGCCCACGGAACGACGTGCGCAGCTCGTCGACGAGCGATTTTCGCGCTAGGAGCCGAGCTCGAGGCGGCAATTCCGCACGAGCTTTTGGCGGCCTTGCGCGACCGAAAGACCGCGTGCAGCGGCTCCTCGTGCACAGGACGTCGGCTTAATTGCGCAGAGGCGGACGCGTTGTGCAAAAGCCTAACCTAGGGGTTGGTATGCAGAGGTGCGACTGCGCGCGCTGCGCGGGTGCCAGGGCACTGGCGCTTTCGCGCCGTTTGTTCCCCACGCCGGTGCGCCCTTCCTGTCGTGCGATCGGAGTGATCGCCTTTCAGTGACTCCGTCTTGGGAACCGACGCGCTGGCACGCTCACTGCAGAGGTGAGCGGAACCTCCCGCTGAAAGGTCGACCCTTTTGAAAAACAAGCCCTCCGTCTCGATGGTGCTGTCCCTGCTTTGCGCAACGCTTACCTCCGCCTGTGCGGTTGAAGCTCCCGGCGACGAGGCGATGCCGGAGGAAGTCGCCGAGACGGGCGAGTTGTTGTGCAACAACCCCGGTGGCGTCAACTCCGTGATGACCGGGCTCGCAGTCGCCGCCGGGCAGCAGCTCCGACGCTGGAACGCGCCGCTGGATTTCCGCTGGAATAGCTCGTCCGGCATGCTCGAGCTCACTGCGGCTGGCAAGAGCCGCTGTTACGATGGTCATTGCAAGAACGTCCAGGCCGTTCTCGACATGCAGAAGTGGGAGGCCCACAACAACGCGACGTTCCCCGGCAACATCAAGCTCGACGTGGGTGCGCTGCGGCGCACGCTCAAGAGCTCGTTCGAACGCCAAGTGCGCTGCAACAACTACTGGGGTGAGTTTTCGACCAATGGCTGCTGGGTCGAGAATCACGACCTCTGGTACGACCATGCGGAGCCGGGCTCCTGCGACACCAAGTTCTTCTTCTGGCGCAACAAGGCTGGAACCAACCAGGGGCTGAACAACCCCGAACGGCTTCAGCACCAGCTTCACTTCGCTGGTTATCCCGAAAATCGCATGCTCAACTTCTATCAACGCGACTGGCAGGTCTCGGTCGACCCGACCGCAGGTTTGACCGAAGGCGGCCTAACCACCACGGGTTCGTGCTCTGCAGCCTGTACCAAGTACAGCAGCACGAGCCTCATCGGCCAGTGTTGTTCGTGCAACGGGATGAACAAGACCTACGTTCGCAGCTCGTTCAGCTACAACTACTATCAGTGCAAATGAGCTAGGGCAGGCCGCCGCTGGTTGCCAGCTCGGCCGTCAGCTCGTGATTGAGCGTGGCTGCCGCTTGCATACCCGAGGCGGCCGCCAAGATCGCGCTTTGCATGGGGCTGAGCAGATCGCCGGCGGCGTAAATGCCAGGCCGCGAGGTCTCCCGGTGCGGTTCGTGCACGGCGAGGTAACCGAGCGGGTCCAGTGTCAGCCCCAGCGATTGCACCATGCCGACGTGCTGCTGAGGATGACGCGCGAAGAGGAAGTCGAGGGGAAGTGGATCCCCCTCCACGAACTCGATCTGCTCGAGCTCGTCCTGGCGAGCGCAGAGGCGCGAGATGCGGCGCTCGTCTAGCCGAACGCCGCCGCGGCCCAGGCGGGCGCTCACCTCCGGAGGCACCGCAAATTTGCCGTCCGTCAGCGCCACCACCTGGGACGTCCATCCACGAAGCAGCATTGCAAAATCGAGCATCTCGACGCTCAGCGCCAGCGCGGCAAATCGACGGTTCTGGATCTCCCAGGCATGGCAGTAGGGGCACTGAAAAATCGCCTTACCCCAGAGTGCCTCGAAGCCCTCGATGGGCGGCAGCACGTCGATCATGCCAGTGCAGAGCAGAACACGCCGCGTCTGAATGGTGCCTGTGGGTAGGCGCGCTTCGAACGCGCCGCGCTCGCCGAGAATGGCCTCGACATGCACCTCGCGAGCCTCGACGTTGGAGTACGGCTCCAGTTGCTGGCGCCCGATGCGACGCAGCTCCGCAGGCGGGGTGCCGTCGCGGGTGACGAAGCCGTGGACGTGCTCGGCTGCCGCGTTGCGCCGGGGACCCGCGTCGCAGAGCAAGACTCGCTTGCGCGCACGGCCGAGGTTGAGGGCTGCGGAGAGCCCCGCCGGGCCACCTCCCACGATGAGCACGTCATAGAGCGAGTCCATTGCGGTGAGGTTAGACCAGCCGCGCTCGCCCGCGTCAACGCCAAGGCGTGCTCACTCGGAACGGCTCCGAGCGCACGGCCAGAGACGGTACCGACAGCGGCGTCAGTAACAGCAAGCCTCCCGCGCGCCGCGTCGCCAGCGCAACGCTGTCATTCGTCAGGCCCGCTGCCAGCGCTTGAGGGTGCGTCTCGACCATTGCCTCGCCCGCTTCCCATGGCCCGAATGTGCTTCCTTCGAACTTCCTGTCACCCAAGAGCGTCGGCAAGGGCAAGGCGCGGAGCTCGAAAGACCCTGCTGCCGCCGTGTCTGCAGGATCGGGCCTGACAGCGCCGCGACAATTGTCTCTCCCGGTTGGACGGCGCATGGATAATCGCGTGATCGGCATTTTGCTTGAACCCGAATCACTTGCTCGCGCCCACCTAGTGATCATCCGCCGCGATACCTACTCACTCTCGGGTGTTGAACGTGAATAGCAAGATTCCTATTGCAGCTCTCCCGCTCTCCGCACGATCGCGCTGGGGCAATACAACCTCGTCTGCTAGCGTTGTCGAAGTGGCTCGGGGAGACCTCGAGTCTCTGGAGGTTCGGTATGGCCAGGATTGACCGCTTCTCACGCCGTACGCTGCTGAAGGCACTCGGCCTCGGCCCGGCGCTCTTGCCACTGCTCGATGTGGAGGTCGCCGGCGCTCAGGTCGCGGCGAAGTGCGCGTTCATCATCGCCTGGCCGAATGGGATGCTCAGCAAGACGGCAGCGACGGGTTGGCCGGCGGCCGGTGTGGACTACACGCTCAAACCCTTCATGGCGTCGCTGGAGCCGCATCGCGCCGATCTGCTTTTGCTCGACAACATCAACTATCGATTTCTGCGCGATTCGAAGGCGCCCGAGTTCACCGGCCACGCCTGTTACCCCGGAATGCTCACCGGGGCGTTGTTCCGGGCACCCGGCACCGGCACATCGAGCATCGTGGCCGGCGGCCCCTCTATCGATCAGCATATCGGCTCTTCGCTCGTGAAGGCGGGGTACCCGGGGCTGCCCAGCTTGAACCTGGGGGTCTTCGTCAAGAGTACCGGGCGGCTTTCCTGGCGCGCGGCGGGCGACGCAGTGGTGCCTGTCACGGATCCCTATCGCGTCTTCACCGACGTGTTTGGCGGAGCTTCCAACGGGGGCGGCACCACCACTCCGGATCCGGCAGTCACGCGCAGTCGCGCGATGAAAAAAAGCATTCTGGACACCGTGATCAAGGACTTGAACCGCTTCACGAAGCGAGTTGGAACGACCGATCGAGAGCGTATCGAGTCGCACCTGACCTCGATTCGCGCCCTCGAGGCCGAGCTCGAACGCCAGGGTATGGCTCCGCTGCCGGGCAAGCCACCGGTGCTGCAAGCGGGCGTGGAATTCGCGAGCACCAACGCCTTCGAACAGACCACCAAGATGATGATCGACCTGTCGGTCGCGGCGCTGGCGGCCGATGCAACACGCGTGATCGTGCTGCAGCTCGGTGATCAAGGTAGCGCCAACGTCATTCTTTCCACCCTGGGCTACAAGGCGGCGGGGACGGACGGCAACACCGGCAACATCAACGGGCACCACTCGATCGCCCACCGTAACGGCGCAGACAAGGACAAGCTGGACACCTGGTTCCAGTCGCAGGTGGCCTACGCGATCAGCAGCATGAAGACCGCGGGCGTGCTGCAGCGGGGCGTGTTGCTGGCGATGAACAACATGCGAACTGGCATGCACGAGTTCAACGATGTTCCAGCGGTCATGGCGGGCACGGCAGGCGGCTACTTCAAAGCGGGTCGCAGCCTGCGGTTGCCGGCCAACACCGCCAACAACGGCATCCTGATCGCAGTCGCCAATGCGCTGGGTGTGCCCACCGAAACCTTCGGCAATCCCGCTTACGGCGGCGAGCTCACGGTGCTGCGCGGCTAAGCCGCGCGAGGACATGTCATGTTGACCTTCTCCAAGATGAGTTTTCGCGGCGCCGCTGCCCTCGCCGCGCCGTTGCTCGCGCTGGCGTGCACGGGCGAAGTCCATGGCGGGGATGTGCCTATCTCGCCCACCGGCGTGGGCGGATCGAGCGGCAGTGGCGCTTCCGGCGCTCCGAGCGCAACGGCCGGCGCTGCGCCTCTGGGCGGAGCGAGCTCCGGCGCTGGCACGACCGGCTCCTCTGGCGCGGGGGCGACGATCGGTGTAGAGCCGCCGCTGCCGCCGCGCACTCCCGCCGCAGAGAGCGCCGGCCCGATGCCGCTGCTTCGGCTCACGCACCGCGAGTACACCAACACCATGGCCGAGCTCCTGGGGGACACCTCGGGCGCTGGCCGGGAGTTCGAGGCGGACGGTACTGGTGCGGCCGGGTACGTCGCGCCCAACAACGTGGCGACCGAGAACGCCCGCCAGTACATGACCGCCGCCGAGAAGCTCGCTGCCGCCGCCGTGGTCGGGGGCAAGCTGATGTTGCCGTGCCAGAGCCCGACGGACGCCGCTGCAGAAACGGCGTGCGTCAGCCAGTTCATCGCTGATTTCGGTGCTCGCGCGTATCGTCGCCCCTTGGTGAAGGAGGAGTCTGCGGACTTGCTCGCGCTCTTCCAGACGGCCAAGACCCTCGGTTTCAATTTTCAACAGGCCGTGACGCACATGCTGGAAGCCATGCTGCAGTCCCCCAATTTGATCTATCACTGGGAGATCGGTGATCAGCCGCTCGCCCGTGATCCCGACAACGGCGCTCTGGTTGCGCTGACGGCGCATCAACTCGCCTCGCGCTTGTCCTACTTTCTCTGGGAGTCGCCCCCGGACGCCGCTCTCTTGCAAGCCGCGGCAGGCGGACAGCTATCGACCCCCGAAGGTCTGAGGACTCAGGCGCTGCGCCTCTTGCAGGATGAGCGGCGTGCCAAGAAAGCACTGTTCAACTTTCATCAGCAGTGGCTCCACATCCATAACCTGGAGGACCTTGCGCCCGGCACGGACCTCGGGCTGATGCTGGGCCAGGAGCTGGAAGCATTCGTCGCGTCCGTGTTCGTGACCGGCGATGGCACGTTGAAGAGCCTGCTCACTGCCCCGTATACGTTCGCCAATGCAACCACCGCTCCGGAGTACGGGCTCACCGCCACTGGTGGTGCGCTCGTCAAAGTCAATTTAAACCCCGCCGAGCGACAGGGCGTGTTGATGCAGGTGCCGTTCCTGCGGGCCAACGGCGTGGCTCCGCCTGTCCATCGCGGACTGGTGGTGTATCGACAGCTGCTTTGCGGGCTGGTGCCCGCGCCTCCCCCGGAGATCCCGGAGGTGGCTCCCGATGGGGCTGGTAAAACGACGCGTGAGCGCTTTGCGGAGCACGCCAACCTTGCTTGCGCCAAGGGCTGTCATGCGGCCTTCGATCCCTGGGGTTTCTCGTTCGAGAGCTTCGACGCCTTCGGTCGCTACCGCACGCACGAGAACGGCAAACCCATCGACGCAACGGGTCTGCCTCAGGCCGGCGGCGTCATCGGTGGCACGACGCCCGGCGAGAGCATCATCCCGTTCAACAACGCAGGCGAGCTCGTCAACGCGTTGGCGGTGAACGAGGAGGTGAGCTGGTGCACCTCGAAGCAGTGGGCGCGCTACATGCTCGGGCGGCAGGAGAGTGACGCCGAAGCGGGCGCGCTCACCAACGCCTACGTGTCCGCAGCGTTCGAAGCCGACCGCGCGACCGCGCGCACGTTTTCGGTGCGCGACTTCCTGGTGGCGCTCGTGGGTACGAAATCTTTCCGGTTCCGCGTGCCCGCGCAGGGTGAAACGTTGTAGGTGAGAGGCGGCCCGGGCTCGCGAGCTTCGCCCGGTCGGGCTACCCTGCGCGAGCCATGTTCGTGATCGAGCTCATTTACAAGGTTGGGCTGGAGCGGATCGACGCTCACATGAAGGCTCACGTCGCCTTCCTGCGGAAGTACTACGCGGCAGGGAATTTCCTCGTCTCCGGCCGAAAGATCCCGCGCGACGGCGGTGTCATTTTGGCGGTCGGGAGCAGCCGGGAAGCAATCGAAGCCATCATGCGCGAGGACCCATTCTGCGCGCTTGGGCTGGCCGATGCGCGGGTGATCGAGTTTCGCGCGAGCCAGAAAGCCGACGACATTCAGCAGCGAATGACCAAAAGCTAAGCGCTAGCCGCTGCCGATGTGGGGCAGCCGGCGAACGGCTAATCGCCGCGTTTGTGCAGCTCGTGGAACGTGGAGATGACCCGCGCCGCACGATCGATGGTCGGCGCGAAGGCCTCCAGTGGGGTCGTCCGGAGCACCTCCTGAGCCGCGAGGGTCTCGCGCTCGACCGCTCCGGCCATGCGCTGCAAATCGGACCCATGCACCGCGGCCGCGAGCACGACGCTGGCGGCCGTATCCAGAGCGACCAGCCGCTCCCGCTCGGGTCGCACGATGCCGAACGGCGCAGTCAGGTGCTCGGGCTTCGCAGTGTTGGTCTCGACAGCGAAGTCGAGCCACGTCGCTGCTGGCCTGGATGCCCGAAGATGAGCGAATGCACACCAGCGGTCGCGCGCGAAGGCTGGCAGCACCTCGGCCGCGCGTGGCGCCAGCTCGTGAAACGTCGACCAGGGTTTCACCCGTCGGGAGCGCGCCCAATCGCCGGCTTTCTCCGCCAGCAGCGTGCCCACCAGAAACTCGGCATGATGGCCGGAGTTTCGCAGCACGTGCGCCAGGTGCAGCACCGCATCCACCGCGTGCGGCTGCCCGTCTGAAGCGGTAACCAGCGCCAAGGTGCCGAGCCGATTCAGCTCGATGGCGCACTGGAAGGCTCCTTCGCGTGCCTCCGTGCACACGTTGCTGCAGCTGCTCGCAGCGAAGCCGCCTTGTTTCGCATGCCAGTCGTGCAGCAGTGCGAGGGCGACCTGGCCGTGGGCGTCCAGCTGTTGCCAGGGCAGTAACGGTAGACCAGCGCGAGCGCGGCTCGATTGGCGGAGCAGCTCTTGCGGGCGTTGCATGGAGGAGGCGCGCAGGCGTGCGAGCGCCTGGCTCAAACTGCTGCTGTCAGCCGCACCCCTGCGGAGCCGGGCCCAGCTCTCCAGCTGCTGAAAGCGGCGCTCGATGTCCTCGGCCGAACGATCCGGGAGCCGCCACCAGGGGAAGAACACGACGCGATACGCCAGCGCTACAACGACGAGGAGGAAAGCGACGATAGAAACGATGAGCAGCCGGCAACGCATGGCGGGTGACGGCGCGAAGGAGCCAGAAACGTGCCATCGCTCGATCCCGCCGCGGTGGCGCGAGGGATTATTCGCGAGGCGGGCGGAGCAGCCAATTTGACAGCCGTGGCCCTCCGCGCGCGCACCGGT
>DASQDA010001038.1:0-6050 GCA_035634435.1 Polyangiaceae bacterium | reverse complement strand
GATCCGCGCCGAACTGTGCTGCCCGCCCTCCATTGGACCGAAGAGATGCTCGACTGGGGCACGAAAGCGGACCTGGAGCGACCACGCGCGCTCAGCGCATCGAATGGCTGGAGCTGGCTGCGAGAGGGCGTCGGTGAAGGTCCGCTCATCGGAGGGTGCCTCGAGTCCTTGCAGCACCTCAGGGGAACGCGGTTCTGGCCGGATTGGAGCGGAGCCATTTTTTTCTTCGAGACATCGGAGGAGAAGCCATCTCCCGCCACTGTCGACGGCATGCTGATGGACTACGAGAACATGGGTGTGTTCGAGCAGCTGCGGGGAATGCTCATTGGCCGCCCAATGCACTACTCGGAGGAAGAGAAGCGCCAGCTCCGCGAGATCATTCTCGAGCGCACGGCGCGTTACTCCTTCCCGATTGTGTCCGACATGGATTTCGGACACACGTCTCCCCAGTTGACGCTGCCGCTCGGGTGCCGCGCGCGCATAGACTCGCAGGCGCGAGCCTTCGAGCTCCTGGAGGCGGGAGTGTCCTAGTTCATGCGCAACCGCGACGCGAAACGTACGTCGGCTTGAAGGTGTCCTACTGATTCTCTGGCGCGGCGTGGGGGCACTCGCTGTGGCGGTTTGGATCGGCGCTGATGCCCTGCGCATTAATGCGCGTGTCGAAGCCGTGGCGTGGCGCACCAGCGCTTGGTATGAGTGCGCGATGGACGTGGTTCTGCGATCCCGAGGACCAGGCGTGTGCCGTCTGAGTAGCCGAACGCTGTCCTGGCTGCTTGCCCTGGGGGCGCTCGCTTGCGGCGATCCCGAGTCCTCACCAGCGGGCGGGGGCGGGGCGCGAATGGTAGGCTCCGGCGGGGCCCCGCACGTTGCGGGCTCAGCTACCGGCGGGACTGTCGGCGCGGTTGGCGGGTCCGCCGAGGCGCCGAGTAATGCCGACCCACCTGAGAGCTGTAGCGCTCGTGACGGGGGCGGAGTCGCGTTCTCTGTGCCGACGGGCCTGTTTGCCGGGTCGATCAGCGTTGCCCTCACGGGCGCGGCTCCGAACGCTGAAATCCGCTACACGCTCGATCGGAGTCTGCCCAGCAGCACCTCACCCTTGTACATGGGCGTCCCGCTGACCATCAGCCGCACGACGCTGCTTCGAGCGCAGGTGTTCCTGGGTGGTGTGCCCACGGGCGAGGCATCGACCGCTATCTACGTGGCGCGCGAGCTTCAACCAGTGCACGACCAGCTGCCCGTCATGGTTGTCGACTCGTACGGTACCGCCATGCGTGAGGATCGCGAGTACGTCGCAACCGCAGTGCTCACCTTCGAGCCGGCAACGGGCGGTATCGACTTCGCGATGCCCCCCAGTGTGGCCTCCGGGGCAGGATTGCACCTGCGCGGGCAGTCTTCTCTCGACTTCGACAAGAAGCCCTACCGGCTTGAATACCGGGATGCGGACGGGAGTGATCGGGATTGTCCGATGCTCCAGATGCCCCCGGAAGCAGACTGGGTGCTGCATGCACCCTTCATCGACAAGGCATTGATCCGCAACGCCTTCGTCTACTCCCTCGGGCAAGACTTGCGTTTGCCGTCGCCCCGCGCCCAGTTGATCGAGCTCTACGTGAACACCGATAACCAGCCGCTCGCGGCGAGTGACTATCAAGGCGTTTACCTGCTGGTCGAGACCATCAAAAACCAGAAGCAGCGCCTTGATCTCCGCCAGCTCGGTCCTGCAGACGTGACGGAGCCGGACATCAGCGGGGGGTACATCTTCAAGCTCGACTTCCACGTCGACGAGATGGACCAAGAGGTCCGATGCCCCGGTGGCCAGAGCTTCTGCTGGAACTATCTGGAGGTCACCGACCCGCAGCCGTGGAGTAGCCCACAGCGGGACTACATCACGCGCCATGTCAGCGCGTTCTCGGATGCCTTGCATTCCGCGGCCCCGGCAGATCCACACAGCGGGTATCCAGCGTTCATCGATATCCCCTCGTTCGTGGACCAGGTGATCGTGCAGGAGCTGGTTCGCAACCTGGACGCGTACACCAAAAGCCAGTTTTTTCACAAGGAGCGCAATGGGAAGATCTTCGCTGGTCCGCTGTGGGACTACGATGCGAGCGCCGGCGTGGGTCACGACCGGACGGACGCCAACCTGTCTGTCGAAGGCTGGCAGCACGCGGCGAGCGCTCGGCGTTATGCGGACTCAGCGGACTGGTTTCCGCGGTTGATTGCGGATGCCTCCTTCCAGAACGAGCTCCGGCTTCGTTGGCAGGACCTCCGGCGAGGCGTTCTCGGTGACGCTCAGGTGATCGCGCGGATCGGCAGCATCACAGCGGGTCTCGGTGCTGCGGCCGAGCGCAACTTCAGGCGGTGGAACAACCTGAATGACGATCGCGTGGGTTGGTTCGTCACACCGAGCGACCCGACCTGGCAGGGCCAGGTGGACAGCATGCAGCGCTGGCTTCTCGCTCGCATGCAGTGGCTCGACACTCAGTGGCGCTAGTCGCGCTCTGACGGCTGCGCTCGAGCGAAGCACAGCATGCTCTTGCCGGATGATTTCCACAATCGCCGCTTAGTGGCCAACGTGCATCCGGCGGACTGGATGACTCCCCAGCCACGTGCACGCTACAACCTGGTGGTGGTGGGTGGTGGTACCGCCGGTCTGGTCGGATCCATCGGCACTGGCATTCTGGGCGGAGCGGTTGCTTTGATCGAGAAGCGCCTGCTGGGCGGCGACTGCTTGAACTTCGGCTGCGTGCCTTCGAAAGCACTCGTGCGCGCAGCGCGTGTTTTCCACTCCGCCAAAGGCGGCGACACATTCGGGGTTCGCGGCGGGGGAGCGCTCGAGCTCGACTTCGCGCGTGTCATGGAGCGGATGAGGCGAGCGCGAGCGGACATCTCGGAGCACGACTCGGCACGACAAGTGAGCGCCTTCGGGGTGGACGTGTTCCTGGGCGCGGCGCGCTTCGTTGCTCGCGATGCCATCGAGGTCGATGGGCGCGTGCTGCGGTTCGCTCGGGCACTAATCGCGACCGGCGGAAGGCCGCGCGTGCCCTCGATTCCCGGGCTGCTCGCTGCCGGCTACCTCGACACCGAGTCGGTGTTCTCCCTGACCGAGCTGCCTCGGCGCTTGACCGTGATCGGTGCGGGTCCGGTCGGCTGCGAGCTTGCCCAGGCGTTTTGCCGCTTCGGATCCACGGTCACCTTGCTCACGCGAGCCGAACGCGTCTTGCCGCGTGAAGATGCCGACGTTTCCGAGCTTCTCGCGCGGCAGCTGCGCAGCGAGGGCGTCACGCTCGTCACGCGTGCAGAGGTGCACCGCATCGAGCAGCGGCACGGAAAGCAGGTGTGCTTTTCGAGCAACGGCGCCGAGCAGAGCGTCAGCGCAGACGAGATCCTGGTTGCCGTGGGGCGGGAACCCAACACGGAGGGGCTGGGACTGGAAACCGCCGGCGTGCGCTTCGACGAGCATGGCATTGGTGTCAACGAGCAGCTTCGAACCTCGAATCGACGGGTGTATGCGGCCGGTGACGTCTGCTCGAAGCTCAAGTTCACGCATGTTGCGGACGCCATGGCCCGCGTTGCGCTGGAAAACGCGCTGTTCTTCGGGCGCAAGAAGCTGAGCGCCCAGCTCGTCCCTTGGTGCACTTTCACGGATCCCGAGATTGCGCACGTGGGCGTGGGCGAGAAGGAAGCCTACGAGCGAGGGTTCAAGTCGTACACCGTCCCGCTCGCGGACATGGATCGAGCGCTGGTGGATGGCGAAGCGGAGGGCTTCGCGAGGATTCACGTGGGCGCGCGCGGGCGCATTGCCGGCGCGAGCGTCGTCGCAGCGGGGGCGGGCGAGCTCATCAGCGAGATAGCTCTGGCCATGACGGCGGGTATCCCCCTAGGAACGCTGGGGCGCACCATCCATCCCTATCCGACACGAGGCGAAGTTTGGAAGCGGCTGGCTGACGAGTGGAATCGCGAGCGGCTCACGCCCGCGCTGCGTCGCTTGCTGGGGTCGTTTTTGGCGCTGAGACGCTGAGCTCGGCGTGCGCACTTGCAGCGGCGTGCAACGCCGATTTCGTCGCGGTGTCGCGCGCCCGTCACCCCAGAATCGGCTGCGCTCGGCTCGTGCGAGGTGTACGCTGCGCCCATGTCTCTCAGTCAGCAAGAGCTCACCCGTATCGACGCCTACTGGCGAGCAGCGAACTTTTTGACCGTCGGCCAGATTTATCTGCAGGAGAACGTGCTGCTCCGCGAGCCGCTGCGGCCCGAGCACATCAAGCCGCGGCTGCTCGGCCACTGGGGCACCTCTCCCGGGCTGAACCTTATCTACGCGCACTTGAACCGTGTGATTCGCAGGGACGGCAAGAGCATGCTGTATCTGGCAGGTCCAGGTCACGGAGGACCGGCACTGATTGCCAACGTGTACCTCGAGGGAACGTATTCCGAGATCTATCCAAACGTCACGCGCGACGCCGCCGGCGTGCGAGCCTTGTGCCGCCAGTTCTCCACCCCCGGTGGCGTGCCAAGCCATGTGAGCCCACCCACGCCCGGCTCCATCCACGAGGGCGGCGAGCTCGGCTACGTGCTCACACACGCGTTTGGTGCCGCCTTCGATAACCCCGAGCTGATCGTCGTGGCGGTCGTGGGCGATGGCGAGGCCGAGACCGGTCCGCTCGAGGGCTCCTGGAAGGGAACCAGCTTCCTGAACCCGGTGCACGACGGTGCCGTGCTGCCCGTGCTGCATCTCAATGAGTACAAGATTGCAGGCCCTACCGTGCTCGGCCGAGCCGACGAGGCCGACCTGCGCAATCTACTGACGGGCCACGGTTACGAGCCTGTGTTCGTCAGCGGGCAGGAACCCGAGGCCGTGCATCGGGCCTTCGCCGCAGCGCTGGACAGCTGCTTGCAGCGAATCGAGGAGATTCAGCAGACGGCGCGCCGGGCGGGGCGCGTGGAAACGCGTCCTCGTTGGCCGCTCATCGTGCTGCGCACACCAAAGGGCTGGACAGGCCCGCGTGAGGTCGACGGCGTGCGCGTGGAAGGCACGTTTCGCTCGCATCAAGTTCCGGTCTCCGGAGTCCGCAAGAACCCCGAGCATCTACGGGTGCTCGAGCAATGGCTGCGCAGCTACAAACCCGAAGAGCTATTCGACGAGCAGGGAAGGCTCTTGCCCGAGCTTGCAGCGCTGGCGCCCGACGGGCCGTTGCGCATGGGCGCCAACCCGCACGGCAACGGCGGCTCGTTGAGTGTGCCGCTCGTGCTCGAGGACTTCTCGAAGTACGCCGTCCAGGTGCCGCGCCCCGGCGCCGAGCTGCACGAGTCGACGCGACAGCTAGGCATGATGCTGCGGGACATCTACCGCGACAATCCCACCAATTTCCGCCTCTTTTGCCCTGACGAGACGAACTCCAACCGTTTGGGCGCCGTCTTCGAGGTGGCCAAGCGCTGTCTGGTCGGACGCGTCGAGCGGGACGACGACAACGTGGCCGTCGATGGCCGGGTGATGGAGGTCTTGAGCGAGCACAACTGCCAGGGCTGGCTCGAGGGCTATCTGCTCACTGGTCGACATGGTCTGTTTGCGACCTACGAAGCCTTCGCGCTGATCGTTGCTTCCATGGCGACGCAACACGCCAAGTGGCTCGACGCCTGTGCCGAGCTGCCCTGGCGGGCGCCCGTGCCGTCGTTGAACACCCTGTTGACCTCTACGTGCTGGCGCAACGACCACAACGGCTTCAGTCACCAAGGGCCTGGCTTCATGGACACGGTCTTGTCCAAGAAGGGCACCGTCGTACGCATCTACTTGCCGCCGGATGCCAACTGCTTGCTCTCGGTCGCGGACCATTGCCTTCGCAGCAAAAATTACCTGAACCTGATCATCATCGACAAGCAGCCACAACCGCAATGGCTCGATATGGCTGCGGCGCGCGAGCATTGCGCGCTGGGCGCTTCACGCTGGGCGTGGGCCAGCAACGACGAGCATTCCGAGCCGGACGTCGTGCTTGGCTGCGCGGGTGACGTCGTGACGCAGGAGACGCTGGCGGCGGCTGAGTGGCTGCGTCAGAAGGCGCCGG
>DASQDA010001037.1:0-5660 GCA_035634435.1 Polyangiaceae bacterium | reverse complement strand
CAACGGGCGAGCGCGTGTCGGGAGTGTTGCTTCAGGTGTGATTTGAAGCGTTTCCTGGAACGCGCTGCCCGGAATCAGCGCGAACCAAAAACCAGCTCGCCAGCGAGGAGCGTCGCCTGCACCTCGAGCTGGTCGAGCTTCGATGGGTCCCGAGCGGATCAGCGCTGAAAACGACCAGATCGGCGCGCTCACCAGAAGCCTGCTCAAGCGCGCACTCTGCAGCCCTCTCGCTGATGCTTGCTACCCAGAGACCCGGCGATCTCGACTACAAGTACCGCCAGAACATTCGCAACTGGTTCATCGGCCTCGTCAAGGAGACGCGCCCTCGAGAAGGTCAGTCCGCTCCTGTCCGTGGCGAAGCTCGACGCTACGGCGATGCTCCCGAAACAGAAGGTCGGCTGCAACGCCAACTGCAAGCGAGGCGTCGTCAGGTAACACCAGCGCGAGAATCACGGCGGCGGCACGGGCGCCAGAACCGGCTTTATTAGATGAAGCTTCATCGGTAACTTCACGCTCTGCTTACCGCCCGGAGGCAACTCGGTCGTTGGCAGCGTTATCTCCTCCAGCGCATGGGCCAGGCACCGCGCGCGCTGCGGGTCGGGGCTGTCAATCATCGCAGAGCGCACGCGACCCCGCGCGTCGATGTCGAAGCGAGCCACCACCTCGAGTGGCAAGCGATCGAGCTCTCCGCGATAGCAGGCGCGGAACTGTTGTTTGATCCAGTCCAAGGGGAAGCGGTGCTGAAGTTGCGCCGTCCTAAAACCTGGCGAACCGCCCTGTGGAGAGCCCATCGTGACCGTAAAATGGGCTTCAGGCACTTGCGTGAACCAAGAACAGCGCTGAGCAACGCACCCGCAGTGCGCGTCGCTCAGCATGCCGAACGCCGGGCACGAAGCGGCGAAGGGCGTCAGGTACCACGCAGCGCAATGGTTTCCGCAGCCGAGCTCGATGCAGTCTCCGTCGTGTTTGCATTGCCCGAGCGCGAGGCCCTCTTTCGATACGTCGACGGGATAGCGGGGCAGATGGGCCACGTAAGGCGGAGTGACTTGCCCCGCGGCCTTCGCCTCTCGGGACAGGTTGGGATCCCAGTACGGAAGCGGGCCGCAACCCGCGTCGGACGGCTCACAACGGGGTCGCGTGAGGCCGATGTATTCGATGGATAGACCGACCCGATGCTGCCAGGCCGGCGTGCTGCGAAGACCGTCAGCGAGCAGCTGAGCTGTTCGCTCGAGCGGTTGCGCGCACAGCGCCAGGCGCAGCGACACGCAGAGCTCTCGATCCTTCTGTCGGACGTTTGCATCAGGGCAACACGCGGTGACGTAAACGCCGTGCGAAGTTAGCTCCGGTGCGAGCGATGTCTGGAGTTTGGTCGCGAGCTCCGTCAGCTCTACGGGCTTCATTCGACCCAGGCCCGGCGTGTACAAGAGCTGATGTGCTGGCCGCCCCTTGCAGCCCGCGCGCGTGAGCTCGGCGGCGGTGGGCAGTCGCTCGATGGCGGGCACGTTGGGTTCGGATAGGCAGGATTCCAAGCTCTCCGGCGGAGGTGGCTCGGTGTTTGGTGTCGGTTGCGACACGGCGGCTCGTGGGGCAGCTGCATCGCCCGCGGTGCCTCCAGCTCGCCCCGCGGCGCTCACTGCCTGCGGAGATCCTCCCGCTGGCGTCCTCCGAGAGCAGGTCGCGATGCCCATCGAAAGAACCAGCAGCGCCGCGTACGAACCGCTCCGACAGCCAAGAACGCACCCACTTGACCGCTGCCGCTGTTCAGCCGTCGCCCTCATGGCTCCCTTGATGACAGCCCTTCGGGTGCCGGACAAGATTACATTCGTCAACGGCGAACGGCGAGCCGCAAGACGACCACGCCGTTCGGGAACCGACGTTCTTCGACCAGCTCCGAACTCAGCCGCACACCGTGCGGACTGAACATGACCCAGCCGACCGCACCCTAACACGCGACCGCTGACGTAGACGCGCACCAGTATGCCAAGCACGCTCGCGTGGCCGCGTGGATCTTGGGTGAGGGGGCGCCTCGAGGGAACGAGCGCGCTGCTCTCCTCACCCAGACCTCGAGCCCACGCGGCGCTCGCACCCCGTCGCAGCAGCCGCGCCAGCGCCGCACTTCCCACGGCTGTCCACACACCTGCGCAAGCGAGCTGCAGGAGGCGACCCAAGAAAAGCTCCAAGCCCGGCTTGCCCCCTTTCGCGACACGCAAAACTACTGGGGAACGGGCGGCGTTAAGCTGAGTTGAATTTGGCCGTCTTGATGACGAGCATGGCCAGCAGCGGGGACGTTTCGAAGCCGCTTCTTTCCACCAGTCCTGGCTCGCCTTCCTCCGTCCCGGGCCCGCAGCCGGCGAGTCATGAGGCGACATGGGTGTCGAACCCCAACCCGGGGGCGGCGAGGCCTTCACTGCGCACGCTCTTGGCGCACACCGAGACCCTCGACGAAGCCGGCGGGCCACCACGCGCGCCCGTCGAGGCTGACGCGACGTCACCGTACGTGCGCCGCTACACGGCAGACGTAACGCAGGAGCATCCCAGCCGCTACCGCGTGCCGGTCTCTAGCGCGGACGTCGAGCTTGGTCGCGGCGGCATCGGACGCGTTTTCGTCGCGCACGACGCGCACCTGGGCCGTGAGGTAGCGATAAAGGAACTGCTGCCCGAAGTGCTCGACGCGCAAAGCGGTCCCGGCGCATTGAACGCGCTCTCGCGTTTCCTGCGGGAGGCGCGCGTCACGGGTGCCTTAGAGCACCCGAACATCGTGCCGGTATACGAGCTCGGGCGCCGCGCGGACGGCACTGTGTATTACACCATGCGTGTCGTGCGCGGCCGCACCCTCGCGCGCGCGATCCGCGATGCCGCACACTTGACGCAGCGGCTACAGCTCGTGAATCACTTCTTCGGGATGTGCCAAGCCGTAGCGTACGCCCACAGCCGCGGCATCGTGCATCGCGACTTGAAGCCTGACAATGTCATGATTGGGGAGTTCGGCGAGACGGTGGTGCTCGACTGGGGCATGGCCAAGCTGTGTGGCGCCGCGGTAGGCGCCGATCCGACGGAAGCCGCAGCGCCTATTCAGAACATGGCGGTCGATCTGACTGCGGAGGGAAGCTTCTGTGGCACGCCGATTTACATGAGCCCTGAGCAAGCTCTCGGCCTCACGCGCGAGGTCGACGAGCGATCGGACGTTTGGTCGCTCGGCGCGGTGCTCTATACTCTGCTCGCAGGGCGCCCTCCGTTCGCTGGACGCACCTTGCCTGAGATCATCGAGCAGGTGAAGGCGGCCGCTTTCATGCCGCTCCGTCAGCTGGATCCCGCAATTCCGGCGGAGCTCGCTGCGGTGGTGGAGCGAGCTTTGCAGCCGGAAAGCGCGCGACGCTACGCCTCCGCGCGCGACCTAGCGCGCGACGTGGAGGCCTACCAGGCCGGCGCTCGGGTGGGAGCCTACGAATACTCATCCCTCGAGCTGCTGCAGCGTTTCGTGGCTCGCCAGCGTTCCGCGGTCATCGCCTCGCTGCTGGGGCTGGCCGTCGTGGTCGTATTGAGCGCAGCCGCCTATCGGCGGCTGATCGTCGCGCGTGACCGGGCGGTGAGCGCCGAACAGAGAGCTCTGGAGAACGCGCTTGCGGCCAAGAAGAGCGAGCACCTCGCGCGTCATAGCCTCGGGGAGGTGTTGGTGGAGCGCGCCGCTCAAGCCATGGCCGAAGGGGACACACTGCGCGGTGAACGGTTGGCGGCGCAAGCGCTCGCTCAACAAGAACGCGCCGACGCCCGGGGTATCGTACTGGCGGCTCACAGCTCGATGCGCCCTCAGCCTGCCTCGCTCGTGGCCGAGACGGGCGGTTGCCGGCTCGCGTCGCTCGTCAATCAGCGCTTTGTTTGCGCGAAGGCGGATCGTTTGCAGCTCTGGGACCTTCGCTCGGGTACCGCTCTGTGGCAGCGGCAGCTGGAGAGCGAGGTGGTCGCCGTGGCCCTAAACGGCACGGGCTCGCTGCTCGCGCTCGCCTGTGCGGACGGCAGCGTGCGGCTTCAAAGCAGTCAAACAGCAGGCGCACCGGTGCTCCTAGCGACGAGCATCGCTGAGCCCGCCTGGGTTGCAGTCTCCGAACACGGAGACTGGGTGGCTGCCGGAAGCGCGTCCGGGCAGTTGTCGCTGTGGGAGACCCGCACCGGGCGCGTGCAATGGCGTCAGCAACTCGGTCAAGCCGTGTCGGCGTTGGCTTTTGCACCCACGAGCAATATTCTGGCGTTCGGGGGTGTTCTGGGGCTGCTCGGCACCTGGGACATCGAGCGCCGTCAGCGCCTCGACTTCACGGGGCACGCAGGGACCGTGCGCGCGTTGGCGTTCGCTCAACGAGGCCGCTATCTGGCGAGCGCGGGCACGGACCGCAGCGTGCGCTTCTGGGACGCTACTACCGGTCAGCAGCCGCTTGCCCCGCTCGTCCACACCGACGCGCTCACGGCGCTCGATTGGTCGGAGGACGGCCGCTACCTCGCGTTCGGGAGCAAAGACAAGAGCTTTCGCATCACGGACCTACGCTCGAGCTCGCGCTCGGTGCTGGTGAAGGAACATGATGAGGCGGTCGAGCTCGTCGCCTTTGCTCCGGACCTGAACGAGCTCACCTCGTTCAGCAAAGACGTGGGATTACGACGCTGGTCACTGCCGTCGCTACGCCGCCCCAACGAGCTCACGGACCGTGGCAATGTGCTAGCCCTCGACTTCATCAACGGCGAGGAGCTCGTCAGCGGCGGCCTCGGTCAGAACGGCATCTGCGTCTGGGACCTGCGCAACGGGAGCTGTTCCACTCGGTTGCCGGCGCGCCTCGAGCAGGTGCGGGCGCTCGCGTTGTCGCCGGACACGAGCGTGCTGGCACTGGCTGGCTCGGAACGCCAGGTGTTTCTCTGGGACATGACGCGACGAGTCCCTAGCCATGTGCTCGAAGGCTCGCGGGACCAAGCTCGCGCGCTCAGCTTCTCCCCGGACGGGCGACAGCTGGCCGTGGCGGGGCTCGAAGGGGTGGTGCGCCTCTTCGACGCGCGGACGGCTGAGCTGAAAAGCGAGCTCCTCGGCAAGGTGCCGCTGCAGAGCGCCTCGTTCGTGCCGGGCAAGGACCAGCTCGTTGCCGGCGACCGGGAGGGGTTCCTCGCTGTGTGGCAGCTCACTGAGCAACGACTCGCCCACCGCTTTCGCGCGCATGCAGACTGGGTCTTGAGCACGGCCGTCACCGCTGACGGTCAGCGCATCGCGTCGGCGGGCGCGGACCGGAAAGTGAAGCTCTGGGACACACGAACACGCGCTCTGCTGCTCGAGCTCTCCGGGCATACAGGCAAGGTCCTGAGCGTCGACTTTTCCCCCGACGACCAGCTACTGGCATCTGCGGGTGAGGACAAGACGGTACGCCTATGGCGGAGCACGACCGGCACACCGCTGGCCCTGTTGAGGGGACATGATGCCGCAGTGCGGACGGTGCGCTTCCACCCCACCGGAAAGACGCTCGCGTCGGGCAGCGATGACGGCACCATTCGACTGTGGCGCCTGGATGCCATATCGACACCGAGCCAAGAGCTGCTCCGCACGCTGCACCCGTCGAACTAATGCTCCTTCCCGGGGGTAACAATCGCTACTCTTGCTGCCCCGCACCGTTCCGTGCTCGCCCTGCGGG
>DASQDA010001036.1:0-13641 GCA_035634435.1 Polyangiaceae bacterium | reverse complement strand
TATGCACGCCGCCGCGTTCGAGCGTTCTCCACAGGCGACGTCACCCGCCCCAGCCTGGAGCAGGACAGCGGTTCGGCCCCTGCGCAGCGCCATTCGCTCGGGATTGTGCCGGCACCCACGAGCCTGCATGCGTCGCCGCCGCCAACCGCCGCGATCGTGCCTCTCGATGCTGGCCCCCCCGCGCCCGCGGCCCCGCCGCAGGTCGAGCAGGACACCGAAGAGCCCAATGCCGATTGCAGCGAGACTTGCAAGGATGACTGGCAAGGCTGCGCAGCAGCCTGCGGGCCGGACGCCGGCTCTCCCGCGGGCTGCCGCAGCTGCGAACGGGATTACAAGGCGTGCATGAAACGTTGCTTCAAGTAGGGGCGCACGCCTCGCCTCGAAGCGCGCCGATGTTCGCGCGAAGAGGGCCTCGAAGTTGACGGAGCCCGTGAGTCGGCGCTACTTCGGAGTGTCCCGATGACGGCACCACTCGCGGCATCTTCGAGCTCGACGCCCACTGAGCTATCCGCCACGTCCGACCTGGCAGCAGTGGGAACCGCTGCCACGCGTGTGCTGCGACCCGAGCGGGCGTTACCGGGCGACGCGGTGCGCCCGACACGTGCCGAGGTGAACCTCGCCAACCTCCGCCACAATCTGCGCGTCATGCAGCGTTGTGCGCGCGGCGCAGAGGTGTGGGCCGTGCTCAAGGCGGACGGCTACGGCCATGGCGCCAAAGCGGTGGCGCGCACGCTGGAGCGCGCCGGCGCCAGTGGCGTCTGTGTGGCGCTACTCGAAGAGGGTATCGAGCTGCGCCAGGCAGGCATTCGGCTGCCCATCCTGGTGATGGGCGGCTTCTATGGCCGCGCCTGGGGCGAGCTCTTGCGGCACGACCTGACGCCAGTGGTGCACGATCCTTCGCAGGTGCAGGCCCTGGCGGACGAGGTCCGCTTCGGCAGCTCCGGCCCGATTGCCATTCACGTCAAGGTGGACACGGGCATGGCGCGGCTCGGCGTCGCCACCCGCGACCTGGAGGCAATGGGCGCAAGCCTGAAGCGTCATCCACACGTTCAGCTCGATGGTCTGATGACGCACTTTGCGTGCGCCGATTCAGGGAACACGGAGTCGCTCGACCACCAGCTCGCGCTCTTCGAAGGCGCGACGCAGACGTTGCGACAGCAAGGGCTGACGGCCCGCGTGCGTCATGCAGCAAACTCCGCTGCAACGCTGCTCCGCCCGAGCACACACCTCGATTTCGTGCGCCCCGGGATCGCGCTCTTCGGTGTGGAGCCGAGCCCGGGCATGTGTCCGGAGCTGAGGCCCGTGATGCGGGTGCGCAGCGAGGTGCTCGCGCTTCACGACCTCGAGCCGGGCATGAGCGTCGGTTACGGCGCCACCTTTCGAGCCACGCGCCGCACGCGGGTCGCCACCATCCCCATGGGCTACGCCGACGGGCTCAGCCGCGGTCTGTCCAACCTGGGCCACCTGCTGGTGCGCGGAGGCCGTGCTCCCATCGTGGGGAACGTCAGCATGGACATGACGATGATCGACGTCACTGATTTGCCCGATGTCCGTGTGGGTGACGAGTGCGTGGTGCTGGGTAGCCAAAAAGGCGCACACGGTGAGGCCTTGCTCAGCGCCGGGACCATCGCCTCGCTGCTTGGAACCATTCCCTGGGAAGTGCTGACCAGCATCTCCCGCCGCGTTCCGCGTTTTTACCGCGAGCCCTGAGCCTCACGCCCTAAGGCAGGCCCGGCACGTTCATCTGCAGCTCACGAACGTCCGTATTGCGGCCGGCGACGAGCACCGTTTTGCCGTCGAGGCCGCCGAAGGCAAGGTTCGTCCCGGCGCCGTACTCGCCCAGCCGCTCACCCGTGGCGCTGAAGATTGCGCCCGACGCGTACAGGTTGCCCGCGCAGTCGACGGCCATGCCGTCGCCACCCGTGAAGAGAGTGCTGCGGTTGGAAGGGACTGCCTCGGCATTCACGTCCCAGACGCCCGCTTGAAGCACGTAGAGCTTGCTCTCGTCGGGGGACAGACCGATTCCGTTGCACGCGGTCTGAGCGATGCGGCTGAGCGTGCCAGCTGGATCGATACGAAACACGGAGAGGCCCACACCGCGGGGGCGACCGGCCAGCTCGTAGTCGGGGTTGGTGAAGAAAATCGTTCCGTTGCTGTGCATCACCAGATCATTCGGCGTGTCGAGCAGCATGCCCATGTAGACGCTGGCGATGGTGGTTGGCTGCTTGGTGGCAACGTCGAAACGAATCACGGAGCGAGACTGATGGCAGGCCGCCAGCAGATTGCCGTCATTGCTCACCGCCAGACCGTTACAGCCAACACCCGCGATGAATACTTCGCAACTGCCACCGGGTGTGTACTTGATGATGTCTCCGCCCGACGCCGCACGAACCACGAAGTTCGTGAAGAAGAACGCGTTCTGGCTGGCGATCCAGGTAGGGCCCTCGTCGAAATTGTAGTTGAAGTCGAAGTCGGCACAGACGCTCTTACTCGACTGCACCACGGGCGCCGGAAAGGGACCCGCTGGACAGCGCGCTCGGCCCCCCGCGCCGCCGCTGCCAGCGCCGCCGGTGCTTGCGCCGCCAACGCTCGTGGAGCCGCCGTTCACGCCCCCGCCGAGTCCGCTCATGCCGCCAGCCGTCTCGCCGCCTCCGCTGGTCGTACCGCCGCCCGTAGCGTCACTCGGGGCGCCACCGCTCGTGGTGCCGCCCAGGCCGCTCGCGGTGCCGCCAGCATTGACGCCTCCTCCGCTCGCGCCGCCGCCACCGCTGCTGACGCCGCCGCTCACCGCACTACCGCCGATGCTGACTCCGCCGCTGCTGGCGCCTCCTGCTGACGACCCGCCGTTCCCGCTGCCGCCGCTCGCTGCTGGATCGGACATAGGATTGTCGTTGCCGCAGGCGAGCAGCAACGGCATTGCGGAGATAAGCAGCAGGCGCAGCGTCATGCTTCCGGTGCCCATACTTAGCATGGACACCGCACCGGGGAGTGAGGGGCAGAGGTCCGGGTCATCGGTCGCGAAGCTCAGCTACTCCTGATGTCGAATGCGCAAGCAGCGACTCCGTTGCTGTTTGTTCTGTGCTGCTGCTCCGTACGCACTCGAGCGGCCGCCCCTCTCGACACGACGGCCACTAGTGCCTCGCGACGCGATCCGCACCCCGGCCCAGGTGGCTAGCTTCGAACATTCCACTCACAGCTGCCTGGACCGTCGGATGAGCTCGTACCGCATGAGCCGTCGCGAAGAGGCCGAATCACTGCCCAATACCACCGCGCGCTCTGTGCATCCGTGTCCCCGGGAGCACCTGCATGAGCGAGATACCGCCCACCGGAGCGAGAGAGAAGCAAATGAGAGTAGCCCCCTGGTTTCTGTCGACGTCGTTGCTCATCGCGTGCTCGGGCGAGATCGAAGAGCCCGCATTCCGCCCGGTCCTCGCCGGCGGCGCTGCCGGCGCTGGGGGTCCTGCACAACCAGCTGGCGCCCCCTCGACGGCAGCTGGTGGAGCCGGTAACCAACCGAACGGCGGCTCTCCCTCTGCCACTGGCGGCACTCCGTCCGTTCCTGGCGGCGCGGGCGCGCCCACCTCGGGTGGCACCGCCGGCGCCGTGGCGAATCCCGCCTCGGGAGCGGCAGGAATGCCGGCGCCAATGGGCGCGGCCGCGACTGGCGGTCAACCTCAACAGCCGAGCGGCGGTCGCGGCGGAGCGGCGGGCTCCAGCTCAGCGACTGCGGGAGCGGCTGGCGCCCAGCCCGAGCCCCCGACGGGAAGCGCAGCCTGCGGCACGGCGCCTCCCGGCACGACCGTGGGCTCCCCCATCGAGAACTTCGTGCTCATGGATCAGTCCGGCAACAGCGTGAGCTTGAGCAACTACTGCGACAAGGTCGTCTACATCGTGGCGGGTGCCATGTGGTGCCCCGGCTGCCGCACCGACGCCGAGGAGCTCGAAAGCATCTACCAAACGTACAAGGATCGCGGACTTTTCACGCTCAACATGCTCGCCGAGAACAACCGGGCCCGCACGCCAACGACGGCCGAGCTCACCACCTGGGCCACTACCTACGGAATCACCACCCCGGTCATCGCCGACCCGAACTGGCAGGTTTGGAATCGCTACTGGGTGGAAGGCGAGACACCCAAGGGAATGCTGCTCGGCCGTGGCGGCATCATCCGCGATCTGACCTGGCCTGGCACACGCGACATTGAGCGCGCGCTGCAGCCGTGATGGCAAGGAAGGTCGCTTGCTGTTGCGCGCTCGGGCTCGCATTCATTGCTTGTTCGACGCCCGCCAGCGAGGCTGACGACGCGACCAGGGGGCCCGCTCTACCAGGTGGGCCCGCCGCCTGCTCCGGCATCGAGACCGAGCCATCCGCTGCTCCCCAGAGCTTCTCGCGCCTGTCGGCACGCGTCGTCGACGAAAACGCCGAGCCGGCTCGGGTGCTGACACATCAGGTTTGCGGCTTCGACCTGTGCCTCTTCGGGGAGATCGACGACAGCGCCAACGTCGATGTGGCCGCAGCGACAGTGACGCCCATCACGGCTCCGGCGTTCAAGTACGGCATGGGCCTCGAGTACGCTCAGTTCGTGTATCGGCTGCCGGATGAGCCCGCGATCACGCTGGGCAGCGTGGCGACGGTTCGGTTTCCGGAGGTCGGCAGCGGCGAGCCGTTGCTGGCCGGAAAGCCCGCTCGCTCCGGAGAGGTCAGCGTCGAGCTCACCGCTGGCACACGCATCAAGCTCGACATGTTGACCTTCAGCGCCCCCGAAGAGCTGCTGTTCCGCGCGGCGCGTGTGCCTCTCGAGCTCGAGTTGCCCGCTCTGGACCGTAGCTTGGGCCTCGAGTTGCTCATCGCCACAACGCCTGTCAACACGACCTTCTGCCCGCCCGCGAAGCTCAGCATCGCCAACACTCTGGGGTGGCCACCTGGCAGCCGCGTCGAGCTGTTCGTGCACGGCGTCGAGCTTGCTCAGCGTTGGGCGCCCTACGGTGGGTGGAGCCAGGTTAGCGAAGGCGCCGTCTCCAGTGACGGAGCGCGCATCGAGACCGATCCGGAAGGCGGCATTCCGACGCTCTCCGTGTTCGGCATTCGCCGCAAGTGAGCCGCGACGCTTCGTGCGTGGCGTGGCTGTGCTCGTCAGACAGGTTTGCTGAAGCGCGCGGCCTGAACGGCAACGTACACTGAGGCTCCGCCGCGTCTCGACCTCCGCCCTGACTCTCCCCACGAGAGCCGTGGTGCTCGAAGGAGCAGCTCCTCTCGTCTACTTGCACGTGCTCTTGACGGTGCTATCCCATCGCACAGGAGGGTGATCATGAGAGTATCGAGGGTGTTTCCGTGGGCGGTGGTTTGTCTGGTGGGTTGCAGCGACGCGGCCAGCTCGGTACCTGACAAGGTCGGAGTGTCGCAGCTGGAGCTGAGCGCCGCGTGTGCGTCAGCGGCTCCGGTAGCGACTTTTCGGAGCAGCATCTCGTTCACGTCGCCTCGCACCTACAACCCGCCGGACTGCTTCAAAGGTCAGGTTGTCGACATCCTCTCCTTCGGCGCTGGCGGTTTTGGCGCAACGGGAGGCTCGGCTGGCGCGTTGAGCTCGCCGGAGCCAGGGGTCACGGTGGAATGGGCAGACTCTACTCCCGCCGATGAGAGCTCGTGTGCGAACGCGTGGGTTGCCGCGTATCGCTTCCAATGGGACGGAAGGGCCTATGTGACCGCCGATGTTCAGAGCACCGTTGGGCAGTGGTTCCGTGACCAATGCCTTGTTCCGAAAGTGTACCTCGCCAATATCCCGCGCGGCACCGCCCAGCGCTTCGCTGTCTCCGCTCGCGCAAAGCCGACCACGACCGCATCCACGCGCAGCGTGCGCATTCGCTGAGCTCGCGGGCCTCACGGTTCGGGTCGCGGAGTGGCCGCTCGGCTTTCGCTGAGCGGCCAGGCGCGGCTTCGCGGCGGAACGCACCGTGCTGGGGTTGCCAGGTGCCGGATGGGCCGAGCGAGCGCGCCCGTTCCACTGGTGGCCGCCAAATCCTACGTACGCCGCTTAGTCGATTTCTTTTTCGTCTTGGAGCCTAGCAAGAGCTCCAGGCGGCACCGGGTGTCGTCGAGGGCGTGCTTGAGCAGCATCCGCACGACGTCGGCGCGTGTGACTTCCAATCCCGCAGTTTGCATCCGATCCGTGCAGGTGTCGACGCGTTCCACGAGAGCGGTGGGTAGACGAAACGAGAACTGGCGTGCCGCAGCTTCTTGCATGAGGGCCTTCTTATTGGGGTGGCGCTAGGGACGTAAGCCTCGAGTCTGGGAATTGGTACCGAGCGTCACCCGTCGTCACCCACCGGTGAATGCAGCGCGCGTGCCACAATGGAGCCGCTCGAGGTGTGCTGGTTTTAGCGAGTGTTTCTGGCGGGACGTAGCGAGCTGCCTCGGCTGTGCGTTTTGTGCACACCAGAAGAAGGGCCGCGCAGTGCAGCGCTCATGACGCCTCGAGACGCAGGCCGCGACGAGATCCTTTGGCTACCCAGGGCTGCTCCTGTTACAGACACTGCTGCGCGCCGCCACTCGGGCCAGGTTCTCCCGGGCTCGCCAACACAAGACAATGAGTGCCCGCACCGCAGACGCGACCATCGTACGAACGCCGGGGCTCGCATGCCCACCCTAGTCGAGCTGATCGAGCAGCAGCAGGGCGCCATCATCGCCCGATTCGTGAGCGAGGTGCAACAGCAAGCGCTCGCACCAGTAGACCTACCGCGCCCACTGCTCATCGACGCGCTTCCGGCTTTCCTGAGCGAGCTCACGACCGAGCTCACCAGTCATTCACGCGTTCAAAGCAGTCAGGATGCAGGGGACACGAGCGCCAGTGCGCGCCAACATGGCGAGCAACGCTGGAGCTTGGGATACAATCTCGAAGCCCTGATTCGCGAGTACGGCGTGCTGCGCCACAGCGTCGTCGAAGCAGTGAAGGATGCGGGCGGCGCGTTCTCCGCTGACCAGATGGACGTGTTGGCCAAGCGTCTGAACGTGGCCGTGAGCGAAGCCGTCTCGGCATACGTGAGCTTCCGCGATGCGCAGCTCGACTCGGAGAAGGCCAATCTGAGGTTCCTCGTCGAGGCCAGCGAGCTGCTGAGCTCGTCTTTGGACTACCGCTCGACGCTGCGTCGCTTGGCCGATCTTTGTGTGCCGAGGATCGCCGATTGGTGCGTCGTTCACCTGGAAGACCAGAGCGTCGACGACATGCCGATTGCGCATGTCGACCCCAGCAAAGTTGCCGCGGTGCGGAGCGTGTACCACACGTACCCGCCGCCGAGCGACTCTCCTCACGGTTACGCTGCTGCCATCCGCAATGGCGAGGCAGAGCTCGTCGGGCACGTCGAATCTGGGCTGTTCGAGAAGGTCGCGCACGACCCGGAGCACCTCGCACTGCTGCGCAGCCTCGACGCTTGCTCCTGGCTCGTCGTGCCGTTGCGCCTTCAGAACGCCGTGTTTGGCGCATTGACGCTCGTGTACAGTGAGTCGAAGCGCCGCTACGCCGCCTCGGACGCCACGCTGGCAGGCGAGCTCGCGCGGCGAGCCGCCATCGCCATCGACAACGCGCGTCTCTACCAACGCTCGGAGGAAGAACGCTCTCGCGTGGAGGCCGCGACGCGAGCCAAGGACGAGTTCGCGGGGGTTCTTTAGCAAGAGCTCCGAACGCCCCTCAATGCCTTCCTCGGATGGACCGGCCTGTTGCGCGGAGGCTCGCTGCCGGAGGCCAAGCGCGAGCACGCGCTCGAAGTGATCGAACGCAATGCCAGGGCTCAGAGCAAGCTGGTGTCCGACCTGCTCGACATCAGCGGCGTCATCACCGGCAAGATTCGCATCACGCCAGCCCAGGTGGATCTCGCGAACATCGTCGACCTGGTGGTCGAAGGCATGCGCCCGGCCGCCGACGCCAAACGCATCCAGCTCCGGCTCGAGCTCGATCGAGGCAGCACGCTGATCCGCGGTGATGGTGAGCGGCTGCAGCAGGTGGTGTGGAATTTGCTATCGAACGCCATCAAGTTCACACCGAAGGGCGGCAGCATCGAGGTGCGCCTTCGCCGGGTGGAGTCCGACATCGAGCTGGTCGTCGCCGACAGCGGAGAGGGCATGGACTCAGCGTTGCTACCGCGGGTTTTCGATACGTTTTTGCAGTCAGACAGCAGCGCTACACGCCGCCACGGCGGCCTCGGTCTGGGGCTCTCCATCGCCAGTCACATCGTCGAGCTCCACGGCGGCTCCATCCAGGCTCGAAGCGCGGGCCCGGGCCTCGGCTCGACGTTCGTCGTGCGTCTTCCGGTTGCGCCGCTCGTGTCGGCGACCTTCGCCGTCTCGAAAGTACCGGCCCGCCAGGAAGAGCGTGACCAGGGCAACCCGCCTGCGCTGCAAGGGCTCAAGGTTCTCGTCGTTGACAATGATGGCGACGCTCGGGACCTAGTCGCGCAGGCGCTCGAAGGCTGGGACATCGAGGTACGTCTGGCGAGCAGCGCCCGCGAGGCGCTGGCCGCGCTCGCGAGCTGGACCCCGGACGTCCTGATCTCGGATCTGGGCATGCCCGGTACGGATGGCAACGCGCTGATCCGCGCTTTGCGCGCGTTGCCCTTCCCAGAAAAGAAACGCGTTCCGGCGATTGCGCTCAGCGCGTTTGCGCACGACGACGATCGCGTGCAGGCACTGGCGGCAGGCTTCGATCAGTATCTGTCGAAACCGGTCGAGCTCAAGACGTTGCTAGCGGCCGTGGCCGCTCTCGCCGCCGCCCGGCCGCGCTGAGCGGCGCACGTCAAGCCGCTGACATCACTCTTCCGATGACCTCGCGAAGACGCTCGGCCGCGGCTTCGGCGGACGAGGTCGTGATGTCCAGGTGCGTCACCAACCGAATCGCGTTGGGAGCCATGGCGTGGACCAGCACCCCTTGCCCCTCGGCCGCGCGCGCCACCAGCTGAGCGCGTGGCTCGCTCAGGCGCACGAGCACCATGTTGGTTTGCACGGCTTCGGCCCGCGAGGTGACGTGCGGTGAGCTCGCAAGGATGTCGGCAATGCGCCGCGCGTTGCGATGGTCGTCCACCAGTCGCGCCCGGTGGTGGTGCAGCGCGTACAAGGCTGCCGCAGCCAGGACACCGCTTTGCCGCATTGCCCCGCCGAGCATCTTCCGGAAGCGACGAGCAGCGCGCATGAGCTCCGCCGAGCCAGCCAGCACCGAGCCCACCGGTGCCCCGAGGCCCTTCGAGAAGCAGGCGCTGACCGTGTCGAAGGGCTGGGCGAGCTCGGCTTCGCTCGTGTTCGTTGCTGCCGCGACGTTCCACAGACGTGCGCCGTCCAGATGCAAGGCTAGAGCGGCGCTGCGCGCCCGCTCTGCGATGAACAGGATCTCACGCTGCGGAAACACGGTCCCGCCCGAGGCGTTGTGTGTGTTCTCGATGCACACCAGGCGGGTTTCTGGGTACATCTCCGAAGCAGGCCGCAAAAGCGGCTCGAGCTCGGCTGCGCTGAACACCCCGCCGCGACCGGCAACGACGCACTGAACCCCGGCCCACGCGGCGGCCGCGCCCGCTTCGAAGTTGCAGAGGTGCGCGCCCTCACCCACGATCACCTCGGCGCCGCGCGGGGCGTGGAGCAACAAAGCGATCTGATTGGCCATGGTGCCGCTGGGCACGAAAATGGCCGCTTCCTTGCCCAAGAGGGTAGCGGCGGTCTCTTCGAGCAGGCGCGTCGTGGGATCCTCCCGGTAAACGTCGTCTCCCACCTCCGCGCGCGCCATCGCGGCCCGCATCTCCGGCGTCGGCAGGGTGACGGTATCGGAGCGCAGGTCGACGCGAGGGGGGCTCATGCGCGCAAAGCGTGCACGGCTCGGCTGGACGCGACAAGGCGAGCCGCGTGTTTTTCCGGAGGACGGCTCGTCGCCCCTTCATGAGAAGCCGAATCACGAGCATCGGTCTGGCTCGCCGTGCGCGATGCCGAAGCGCGGAGCGGTCCGCACCACGCTCGCAGCGCTTCCCTGCGGTGCTCCAGCTGCCCCGGTCTACCGCGCTGCCGCTGTGACGCGTCGTCGCAGAGTGTCTCAACCTAAACAGTGGTCGCTCGATTTATCATTCGCGCGCAAGCCCTCTACCCGCTCACCCATTTGGGTTACGACATCGACCCTGATTGAGAGCGCGTGAATTCGCGCGTACGACTTAGTGCGCCCGCTGGCTGAAGTAGCTACCTATGAATTCCTATTCGCGATATGCACTGCGCATGCAAACTCTTGTCAAAGCAGCTCGGTTTGGTTCGCTGGCAGCAGCGGTATCAATTTCTTACAGTGTCAGTACGGCGAAGGCGGACGTCGTGTTTCGCGGCAATTTCGAGACCGGCGACCTCTCGCAGTGGAGCTACTTGCTGAAGGAAGAAGGCCTGAGCATCGTCACGGATCCCGTGGTGGAAGGCACCCGCGCTTGCAAAGTGGCCATCAGCAAGAACGAGCTTTGGAGCAACGGGATGAACCGCGTCGAGGTGCAATACTCGCCCCCTCCGCAGTACGTCGCTGACGGCGCCGAGCTCTTTTACGCCTACAGCTTCTATCTGCCGGAGGCGTTCACGAGCGACAACCACCAAATCCTTTACTGGGAGACCAGCCAGACCTATCAACAGATCCTGCAGCTTGCCATCGAGGGCGAGCGGATGTACTTCGCCACGCAAAAGCCCGCATTCACCATTCACTGGGATGCGCCGACCGCCGCGAGCGCGGGCAAGTGGCACCGTATCGCGATGCGCATCAAGTGGTCCACGGACGCAACCGTCGGCGAGGTGGATCTGTGGTTCAACGGAGAGCAAGTCGTCACCGGCGCGAACGCCGTGACCTACCTGGGCAATCCCGCGTTCGTACAGCAGGGCATCTTGCGCACGACCATCGATAAGGTCGAGACCATGTACATGGATGACGCCCGTCTCGGCACCTCGCTGGACGACGTGATGTCCCCGCCAATCCAGGGTGGCGGCGGCAGCAGCGCAAGCGGGGGCAGCAGCGCAAGTGGGGGCAGCAGCGCTGCCAGTGGCGGCAGCGCCGCCGGCAGCAGCGCAAGCGGGGGCTCCTCGGGAGCCAACGCAACGTCGGACCCGCCCTCGGATGGATGCAGCGTTCGCCCCGCTCCAAACACCGCATCAACCGGACAGCGCAGCGGCATCGCCGCATTGGCCCTTCTGCTCGTGGCGTTCGCGCGCCGTCGCCTGCCTTCCGCTGGGCGCCGCTAAGCCTCGTTCGGAGCATCGTAACGCGGGATGCTCGCGGTCGCAGCGCCGCCGTGAGCACCGCGCAGCAGGCTCGAGAGTGGCCAGCCCGCGGTGTTTACGGCGAGCCCTTCACACGCGAGTGTCGCCTTGTTGCAATGCCTCGGCGAGCGCGCCCAGGAGCTGTGCGCCGTCGCCTTGCCAGGCGCTGCCGTGCATGCAAGCGAGGGTGGTGGGGCGCGCAGCGATGAGCGGCCCGATGTGCGCGAGAAGGTGCGCTGTGTGGGAGTAATAGTCCAGTCGCCGGCGCATCGCCTCGCTCGGGCCGAGGATGTCGGCGCTGGTGAGCGCTGGGTTGTCGCTGCCACCCTGGGTGAACAGGTCGCCGCAAAACAGCGTCGCCGTGGTTTCGTCCATGAGGTGCCCGCACTCCCATGCATGCGGGAGGTGCGGCGCGTCGAACCAACGCAGCGCGTGTCTGCCGGTGATCAATGCTTCGCCGTGCGCGAGCGCCCGCGCTGGCCGATCGAAGGCGTCGCCGTTGACCATTGCGTTGATGTTGCCGCAGACGGGCAGCGCTCGCGGCTCCAAGCGCAAGAGATCATTGAGCCCGCCGCACTCGTCCGCCTCGAAGTGTGAAAAAGCTATGAACGCGAGCTCCCGCTGCCCCAGCACACTGTGCACGGCCTGCCGCACGCCAGCCACGAAGCTGCGCGGACCCGTGTGATAGAGCAGCGGTTGATCATCCACGATCAGGTACTGGTTGAAGGAAAATCCACCAGGCGCCGCGCTGACGGGCGTGCTGATCCGGTAGGTGCCGTCGGCAATTTCATCGATGCGGGGGCGGTCGCTCAAGGTCATGCTGGTCCTCGAAAGCGAAGCTACTGCGACCTAACGGAGCGCGCATGCCCCATTTGTACGACCCCCAGCGTCACGAGAGCCTGTGCGACGATCCGTGGAACCCGAGCGTCGTCCACGCGGCGATCGGCGCAATTGCGAGCGAGGTGCTGCAGGCCGGCGAAGGTGGCCTCTGGCCCACGCATCCCCTGGACTCCGATCCTTCGCACCGATCGCGGACGATCTACGAGGGGTCGGCGGGCGTGCTCTGGGGTCTGTCGGCGCTGGCCAATCAGGGCGTGATCGCGGACGATGCGCGTATCAGCGAGTGGGCGTGTGCCCTGCCGGACCTGTATGCGAGCGCCCCGGACACACCATCCGTGGTGCCTTCGTACTTCATCGGGGAGGCAGGCGTTCTGCTCGTCGCGGCGCGAGCAGAGCGGCGCGCGGCATGGCTCGACCGGCTCTTCGCGAGTGTGCAGGCGAACATCGACAACCCTTCCCTGGAGGTTCTCTGGGGCTCGGCGGGGACGGCCCTCGCCGCGGCGTTTGCGCATGAGCTCACTGGTGAGGAACGCTGGCGCTCGGTGTTTCTCGCGAACGTGCGCGCGCTGACCCGCAGCTGGCGCCGTCACGAGCGCAAACAGTGCGATCTCTGGACGCAAGATCTATACGGCCGCAGGGAGCCGCTGCTCGGCGCCGCCCACGGCTTCGCTGGCAATCTTCTGGCGTTCTTCCGTGGCTTCTCGCTGCTGCAAGACGACGAGCGGGCGGCGCTGTTGCCGCGAGCCGTGGCGACGCTGGCGGCCACCGCAAGCATAGATGGCCCATTCGCCAATTGGCCAACTTCTCCCCGCTCCGCGAGCCATCTCGTTCAGTGGTGCCATGGCGCTCCCGGCGTCATCACGTGCTTCGCACGAGCACCCCATCACGAGCGCCTCGACTCGCTGCTCGCACAGGGGGGCGAGCTCGTCTGGCACGCCGGCCCCGTTCGCAAGGGCGCGAGTCTCTGCCACGGTACGGCTGGCAATGGGGCGGCCTTGCTGGCGCTGTTTGCGAGGACGGGCGACCCGCGCTGGCTCGAACGCGCCCGGCGCTTTGCGATGCACGCCGTGCGTCAGAGCGCGTTGGCGCGAGCAAAGCACGGCCGGCGTCGCTACAACCTGTGGACCGGCGATGTGGGCGTTGCGGTGTATCTTGCGCAGTGTCTAAGACCGCGCAGCGGACTGCCCTCAATTGACTTCTGAGAGGGCCACTGGCAGCTCACAGCGAAGCCACGCCACCTGCAAAGAAACGACCCCGGCGCAAGGGTTCGGACCAGCGTGAAGGGTCGTGGCTCGTACTAGCGTGCTGAATCCAAGATTCAGCACAGTAGAAATGAACGTTCCATGAGCGCACGACGCCCAAGCCCAGGAAATTGGCGGGGTCTCGCCCGTTAGAACCGCACGAATTTCTTGGACGTGTCACGGACTCAGGACACTAGCCTACGTGCTTGTTCGACGCTCAGCCCGACGCGCCGGACCCAACGCTGCTGCTCCAGCCGTGCGGGTGACCTCGGCCCCAGCGACCGAGGCGAGCTGAGCAGCTCGAGGTCACCGGCC
>DASQDA010001035.1:0-14285 GCA_035634435.1 Polyangiaceae bacterium | reverse complement strand
ACTTCTCCGGCACTGCCTCGTCCAACTTGGCACAGCAAAGCAAAAACCCGGTCCTTGCATCGCGCCGCCGAACTGGACTACCGCTTCGTTGAGCCCATCCGGGCGCCGACCGCCCTGGGGGCAGCCGGTTCAGGAGGAGAGACATACCGATGATTCGTAAAGCTTCCTTGATTGCGCTGCTCGCCACCGTCGTCGTGCCCGCCGTCGGGGCGTGCACAGCCAATGCTTCGTTCGGAGGCGCCCAGCAACCCGTCGCCGCGCCCCCGCCTCCTCCGCCTCCGCCTCCCCCCGCTCCTACGGCCGAAACCCCCGCGCCGGCAGCCACGCCCACGGCCACGGCGCAGCCCGCTCCAGCAGCGCCCTCCCCGGTAGTGCTCGAGGGCAATAGCCTCACGATGCCGGGGACCATCGAGTTCGACACCGGCACTGCGAATCTGAAGGCGGCCAGCAACAGCGAGCAGGCGCTCGAGCAACTGCGCGCCTTTCTGGCGGAAAACACCCGTCTGACGAAGCTACGCATCGAAGGTCATACCGACAACGTGGGGTCCGCGGCTGCGAACGAGAAGCTCTCGGGCGAGCGTGCATTGACGATCAAGCGCTGGCTGACCAACAAGGGGATCGCCAAAGAGCGCCTGCTGGCGGTCGCGTTCGGCCACGCCAAACCGATCGCTGACAACAGCACGGAGGAAGGCCGCGCGAAGAACCGGCGCACGGAGTTCAAGGTCGCCGAGCTCGGCGGCAAGCGCTACATGGGTATGGACCCCACCGGTGGCGGTAAGGTTTTCGAGTGAGCACGGCTCGTTTCGGGAACGGGGAGCAACGGCGCGCTTGAGACCGTCAGTGCGAACATCGCTAGCCGCCGGTCTCCTGCTGCTGGGTTGCAACTCGCCGCCTGAAGACGCGCGCGAGTGGCGGGCTTCCGATCACGACCACACGAGCAATCCCCGGGCCGACCAGGTAGAGGTGCAGCAAGGCGCCGCACCGCCACCGCCGGCCAAAGGCGTCGATGAAGTCACGATCGTCGCCTGGAGCCAGAACTGCTCGCGGTGTCACGGCACCGTCGGAAGGGGCGACGGGCCGCAAGGACCGGCGACGCGACCCCGCGACCTCACCGATGCCGCGTGGCAGAGCAGCGTCAGCGACGAATCCATCGCTCAGGTCATTCGCAACGGTCGCGGCATGATGCCCGCCTTTCCTCTCCCCGAGGCCACGGTCCAGTCGCTCGTGCGGCTGGTGCGACTGTTCGACGCTCGCCAGCAGGAGGACCGCGGCGCGCAGCAGGCCCCGAGCCAAGCTCACGACGCTCCCCCTGCCGCGGCGTCGCCTGCGGGACGCGGAGCCCCCGCGGCGCGTTGAGCGCATGCGCGACGCTGGCGAGCAAGAGCGCAATCAGAGGCGACGCTGGGGCGCCTTCCTGCTGCTCGCGATCGGGCTAGCGGTGGCGTTTAGCTCTCTGGGGCGCAGCTGGCCTCGCGAGCAGACCGTCGTCTTTCGCTTGCCAAAAGCTGCGACGCTGACCCCCACGCGACTCGCCATCACCTTTACGCGGGTTGGTGAGCGTGAACCGCAACGCGGCCTCGCAATCACGCTGCCGCAGCCCTTTTATCGTGACGTGCGCGAACAGCTGCACTTGCCCAATGGGGACTACATCGTCGCAGCGGGTATCACCTGGACCGACACCGCGGGGCCTTCTGCCCCCGTGACTACCGAGACAAACGCTGCTCGTCGCATTACTCTGAATGGCAGCGAGACTCTCGTCGTTCTCGACGCGGAAGGTTTGGAGTGACGCAACCCTCACAGCCCCCGGACATCCCCACACCATCGCACGCCAGCGTTCCCCCTCCGTTCGATGAGCTCGTCTTGCTCGTGCTCACGGGTAGCGCACGAGGTCGCAAAGTGCGCGTCGAGGAGCGTGTCCGCGTGGGCTCGGCGACGGACAACGAGCTGGTGTTACCCGATCCCACGGTCTCGCGTTACCACTGTGTGTTCGAGCGCCGCAGGGAAGGCGTCGTCGTGCGCGACCTCGGCTCGACGCATCATACCAAGGTTGGGCAAACATCGATTCAAGAGGTCACGCTGGCCGCGGGATCGACGATTCAAGTTGGCAGTGTCGAGCTCATGCTGCGCTCCGAGCCGAACCGGGCTCAGGCGTTGCCGAGCGAACGCTCGGAGTTCGGGGATGCGGTGGGCACCAGCCTTACGATGCGCACCATCTTCGGCTTGCTCGAGCGCGTCGCTCCGACCGACACCGGTGTTCTCCTCGAGGGCGAGACCGGTACGGGCAAGGCCTTGCTCGCTCGCGCCATTCATCAGCGGAGCGCGCGCAAAGATCACCCATTCGTGAGCGTCGACTGCGGTGCCATCAGCTACAATCTGCTCGAGAGCGAGCTCTTCGGTCACGAGCGCGGCGCCTACACGGGGGCGGTCGAGCTGCGGCGAGGTGCCTTCGAGCTAGCTGGCGAAGGAACCCTGTTCCTGGACGAGGTCGCAGAGTTGCCGCTCGACCTGCAGCCGAAGCTGCTCAGTGTCCTGGAGAGTGGCGAGCTCCGTCGGCTTGGGGGGACCACCGCGTTACGCGCTTCCGCCCGCATCATCGCCGCCAGCAAGCGCAACTTGCGGGAGGAGGTGGAGAGGGGAAAGTTTCTTCAGGCGCTTTACTTTCGACTCTCGCCGGTGCCCATCACGCTGCCGCCCCTGCGACAGCGGCGGGAGGACATTCCCTTGCTGGTCGAGCGATTCCTGCAGCAGGCGCGCGCGCTCAGTCCCAACGCGGCGAACGTCGGCGTCAGTCCCGATACCATCGCGGGCTTGAGCGCACACGACTGGCCCGGCAACCTGCATGAGCTACACGCAATCCTGGACCAAGCGCTGCGCGGGCTCGCGGGCGCGCCTGACCGCGAGCCGCGCGCCCTCAGCGTGCCGCTCCTAGTCGCCGCGTCGAGTAGCGCAGAAACCCCCAGCTTCGAGGCGGGCAAGAGCTATCGAGAGGTGCGCAGCGTCTTCGAGTCCGACTTCGAGCGGCGTTACGTGTCCTGGTTGCTTCAGCGGCACGCTGGCAACATCAGCGCCGCGGCCCGGGAAGCGAAGATGGACCGCAAGCACCTGTACGATCTTGCCAGGAAGCACGGCCTTCGCGGCGAGCGGGGTTAACCGCCCGTTCGCCAGCCGGGGACCTGTGCAGCCGCACCTTCATTTACCTACATAAATAACAGCTTCAGTGTTCTAGCCTCTTGTATGCTCCGTCGAGCCTGGCTAACTCTTGCCCCGCTGACTGCATGTGTGGCAGTGTCACCCACATAATCTTACTTATGTTCGCTTAGGGGCGGCTTCTTAATGTACCGCAGGGGGTTTCGGCCGCTTGGGCCACCAGCACTGGAGGAACTCGAACACAATGAAGCTGAACCCGTGGTACCTGGTCGCACCGATCCCCGTCGCTCTCATGGCCGGGAATGGCGCATTCGGAGCACAGCTGGCGGTCTTGGGCGTAACACTCGGTATTTTCTTCGGCACACTCTCGCTCGGGCGTAGAGCCCCGGGTGATGCCACCACGACGCAACACTGACCGAGTTCGATAGCCAGCCACCGCGTTCAGAACGCATTCCGACGCTGCCGCAGCCCGTGCGACTCAAGCGGCTCGAAGACTTTCTGCTGCACGATGTGGAAGCCTTGCGGCTGATCCTCACGGGCGGCTCGGTCATCGACTGGCATCGCCTGAACCTGGTCGATCGAGAGCACGCGCGCCGCTTTCTCGAGAACCACGAGCTGCACCCCGACGAGCCGCGAGATCGAAAGTTCGCGCAACATATCCAGGGTGAAGCGGTAGCCTTTTTGCGCAGGCATTTCGCCTTTGCCATTCCCAAACCGGTCGAACGTTCGAGCGTTGAAGACCTTCTCCTCCTCGCTTCCAGCAAGGGGCACCGGCAGGTCTGTGCCTGCACCATCCTGAAGGTGATGCAGATCATAAACCACATGGCCGGGCGTGAGCTTCTGTTTCGCCTTCCGGTGAGCGACCGCGATCTGTTTCATCTGGTCGAGGAGAAGGTCTACCGCGTGGTCGGTACGATGCTGAGCGAAGGCTTCCCCATCACCGAGTTCATCGGCGGGCGCAAGAACCTGGACTCGACCTACACCAAGCTTCTCTCGAAGCCCGAAGCGACGGCGGCGGCGCTCTACGACAAGCTCAGATTCCGAATCGTTACTCGGGCCCGCGAAGATATCTTGCCAGTGCTGCTTTACCTCACTGGGCAGCTTTTCCCGTTTAACTACGTCGTGCCCAAGCAGAGCACGAACACCATCTTCCACTTCCGCAGCTTGTGCGCCGAGAAACCGCACCTGGCGGCCATGGTCGAGCGCTTCCAAGGCCCCCTGGACGACGCTTTGACGCCGAACGACAACCGCTTCAGTGCGCCGACCTATCGCGTCATCCAGTTCGTGACCGAGGTTCCCGTCCGGGTGCCCGCACACCTGATGGATCTCGCTCCTCCGGGGTCCGAAAATTTGGGCCCTATCGTCTACGTGCTCTGCGAATTTCAGGTGCTGGACGCGGAAAGCGACGCGGTCAACGAGACCGGCGATGCGAGCCACGACCGCTACAAGCAACGGCAGCGCGAGGCCGTCTTTCGCCGGCTGCGGCGTGGGGTTGGCGGCAACCCCGGCGCTTCCTGAAGCACGTAAAAGGGGGACGCTAACCCCGCAGCGGCTGGCGCCTAGTCGCGTTCCGGCCTGCTGCCCATGCAGGAGCGGAATCCGAAGTAAATTGCCGCCTCCCTCGCGCGAAATGCGCTAGTGAAGCCGGCATGCGCCTCTACAGCGCCAAAGTTCCGAAGCTCGCCCAAGAAATGCTGCACCCGCTGGTGCAGGAGGGCGATATCGAGACGGCGGCTCCCAAAGAAGTCCTGCTCGACATGGAAGCCGTGCTCAACCAGTACGTGCGAGACGAACAGGAAGTGAGCGACCGCGCGAAAGAAATCTTGGCGCAGCGCGGGCTGCCTCAGGCGGAGTTCTCCCGCATCAAGAAGCTCGTCGCCGACGAACGCAAGATCAAGGGTGGGGAGGACGCCATCGACTACATTCTCGATCAGCTGATCGAGATGCTGATGCACTCCGCCAACGTGGACGAGATCTTTGCGGAGGACTACGTGTTGCGCCGCAAGATGCGCGATCCGCTGCGGAAGCTGGCCTCCCAGGAAGACGAGCTGCAGACGGAGGTGCGCGCTCAGCTCAGGCACGTCAAGGAAGGCACCTCCACGTATGAAGTGGAGTACCGCCGGATGATGGACGACCTGAAGCGTCGGAAGGGTCTCTGACGCGCGAATGCGCAGCATGACGGGCTTCGGCGTCGGCGAAGCCGCTCTGGGAGACGGTCGCGTTCTCCTCGAGTTGCGAGCCCTGAATCACCGCTTCCTGGAGGTGCGAGTTCGTTTGCCCAACGAGGTAGCAGACCAGGCTTTTTTTCTGGAGCAGGTGGCACGCGAGCGTTTCGCGCGGGGACGCCTCGACGTGGGCGTGCGACTGCAAGGTAGCGCGCTGCCGGCCCCGAGCTTTTCTCCGGAGCGCGCTCGCGGCGTTTATAAGGCCCTGCTCGAGCTTCGCGACGTGCTCGCCCCTGGAACCGAAGTGCCCCTCAGCGCCATCACGGCGCTGCCAGACCTGGTGCTAGCCCGTGTCGAGGTCGACGCCGAGTCCCTGCGCCGCGTCTTGCTCGAGGCTGTTGCGGCAGCTGCCGAGCAGCTCGATCAGATGCGGGAGCGCGAAGGCAACTCGCTCGAGCTGGAGCTGACGGAGCGCCTCGATGGTTGCGCACGGTTACTGGACACGATTGGTACCCGCTCCGGTTCGCTGACGGACGTCTATCGCAAAAAGCTTCGCGACAGGGTGGAGCGCCTGCTTGCGGGTACGGGCGTTCAAATCGACAGCGGACGTCTCGAAACCGAGCTAGCGCTGCTAGCCGACCGCAGCGACATCGCCGAGGAGCTCGTTCGACTCGGCAGCCATCTGGAACAGTTTCGACAGACCCTGGTGCTGCCGGGACCCATCGGGCGGCGCCTCGATTTCCTGCTGCAAGAGATGAGTCGCGAGGCGAACACGATCGGCGCTAAGAGTCAGGACGCGCCCATTGCTCACCTGGTGGTGGAGATGAAAGCAGAAATCGAACGTGTTCGGGAGCAGGTGCAAAATGTCGAGTGAGGTGCCGCTCCAACTGATCGTCTCGTCGCCGTCTGGCGCCGGGAAGACCACGCTCACGACACGGCTGCTCGAGCTTTTGCCCGGTCTCCGCTTCAGCGTCTCCCATACGACGCGAGCGCCGCGTCCGAATGAGCAAGATGGTCGCGAATATCACTTCGTGACCCATGAGCAGTTCGGGCGGCTCATCGAGGAAGAAGCTTTTCTCGAGTGGGCGGAGGTTCACGGGAACCTGTATGGAACGAGCGCCAGCGAGATCGTGCGCTGCCGAGGCGCTCGCGGCATCATCTTTGACATCGATCATCAAGGTGCCCGTCAGATAAAGAGCTCCTCGCCGGACGCGGTTGCCGTCTTCATCCTTCCGCCCAGTATGCTGGTGCTCGAGCAGCGGCTGCGGGGTCGGCGCAGCGAAGACGAAGTCACGCTCCAGCGGCGCTTTCAGGCGGCACTCGAGGAGATCGCTCACTATGGGCTCTTCGACTACGTGCTGGTGAATGACGACCTCAGTGAAGCCACCACGCAGCTCGTCTCCATATTCCGCGCCGAGGAGTGCCGGCGTCGCCGTGCGGCCCGCTGGGCCGAAGGTCTGCTGAGCGAGGGACGTGGCTTCGGGGGAACCCTGCCGCCTGCCCGACCTTGAGAAACCCTCTTACGTAAGCTACCCCGTCACCACTTCAGGAAGAGCAAGCCATGAGCAACAAATCCAAAGCAAACATCGAACCCGTATTGATCGTCGGTTCAATGGCGTTCGACGATCTGGAGTTGCCGTCCGAGAACGCCAAGGACGTGGTCGGGGGGGCCGCCACCTACGCAGCCTTCGCTGCAAGCCTGTTCGCTCCCACGCGGCTGGTCGCCGTGGTGGGTCACGACTTTCCGGAGTCGGTGCTCACCGACCTGGCGCGGCGCGGTGCCGATGTTTCGGGCGTCGAACGCAAGGAGGGCAAGACCTTCCGCTGGGCAGGCCGCTACGCCGAGAACCTGGCGAGTCGCACCACCCTGGACACGCAGCTCAACGTCTTTGCCGACTTCCGCCCGACGCTGCCGAGCAGCTACTGCGACAGCGCGTTCGTGCTTCTCGGCAACATCCAGCCGGGGCTGCAGCTCGAAGTACTGACCCAGGCACGCGCTCCGCGGTTCGTCGCTGCCGACACTATGAACTTCTGGATCTCCGGCGAGCGCGCCGCACTCGGGGAGCTCCTCAAAAAGCTCGACCTGCTCGTCATCAACGACGAAGAGGTGCGTCAACTTTCGGGTCATCACAACCTCAAGCGCGCAGCCAAAGCGGTGCTCGAAATGGGCCCCAAACGACTCATCGTCAAGCGCGGCGAGTACGGCGCGCTCTTGTTCGACGAGCAGGGAATGTTCTTCGCCCCGGCCTATCCACTCGAAACGGAAGTCGATCCGACGGGCGCTGGAGACAGCTTTGCGGGGGCGCTGCTCGGCTACTTAGCAAGCCAGGAAACGCTCGACGCCGCGTCGATGCGGCGAGCGCTCATGATCGCGGCGTGTGTCGCCTCCTTCTGCGTGGAAGACGTCGGCACGCGACGCGTGGCTCGGCTGACGCGGGAGGAAGTGAGCGCACGACTGGACGAGCTCCGCACCCTCGTGCGTTTTACAACCTGAGTGCTGGCTCAGCGCTGGGGTGTCCCTCGGGAAGCCCCACCCTGAGCCGGGTATGCTGCGCCAGCAGGCGCGCGTTCTGCGCAAGCGCTTGCGAGCTAGGCGGCCAGCACGGCGGCTGCGTCTTCTCGCTTCGTCTCCGCGGTGGCCGGGCCATCCACGGCGCCGCGCTCGGCCGCGATTAGCGCCAAGATCTCCCGTTCTTCTGCCACGCCGAGCTCGAGCAGGGCGCGCACGTAGCCGTCCACCGCGCCACTGGCCCGAGTGAGCTTTGCGTAAGCGGCGCCATCGGTACGGAGCCTCAGCACCTCGCGCAGCAAACCGCGTAGCGCCTCGAGCATCTCCAACTTCGTCTTTTTTGCCATCCCGTCTCCCGAAAGGGCCGCCAAGCCAAGCTGGCCCGTGCGAGTGAGGTAACGAATCCGATGGCTGCGGGCCAAATTCACTGCGGGCGCGGTAAACGCGGCGCCGCCTTTGACGCGACCTGTTGAAGACCTTATGTTGAACGTGTCCGACAGGTGGACCCGCGCTTCAGCTGGCCGCCATGACGCGACGCGCTAGGAGCTCCCTTGAAGCTCAACATGTTCAAGTCGAAGATTCACCGCGCGACGGTGACTCACGCAGACGTTGCCTACGAAGGCAGCGTGAGTGTGGATAGTGATCTCCTCGAGGCAGCGGGCATTCTTCCGCACGAAGCGGTTCACATCTGGAACGTGACCCGCGGCACACGTCTGATGACGTACGCGCTCGCGGGGCCGCGAGGCAGCGGCTGCGTGTGTGTGAACGGCGCCGCGGCCCATCTGAATGCACCGGGTGATCTCGTCATCTTGGCTACCTTCGCCGACATGACACCGGAAGAGGCGCGACGGCACGTCCCCACGGTGGTGCGTGTGGACGCCAAGAATCGCCAGCTGCCGAATCATGCGCCGGAGCAACCTGGACCCATCCTGGACTCCATCGGACTGCTGACCTAGGGGCCGCTGCGCGTCCTGCGAACGGCCACTGCGGTGTGGCCGCGTCGAAAGTGTGAGTACAATTCGAGGGGCTTCGAGCTTTCATGCTAAGTCGGCAAACACCGACGGATGGTCAGCTCAGAGATCAGCAGCGCGGCTTTGGTCGAGCCGCTCGCCGAGCTGCCACAATCAGCGGCGCTGGCGTCGCTGGTGCGAGCGTGCGCCCTGGACGCCACCCTGGCCAGGCGAGCTGATTTTGGCTCGCGTCCGCGCTCGGGAGCAGGACCTATCGCTGGCCCGGGTCACATCCCCGAGGAGCTGACGCGTGAGGACACGGAGACGCCCTTCGGCAACGTGCTCGACGTGCTGGAGCGTGGCGCTGAACGCCCGGAGGAACGTGCGCTGCTCGGTGCTCTGCTGGCGATCGCCATTCGCAACGATCCACCCGGAGACCTTGCTGCGGAGGCGGAGCTCGCCGGACACCTGGTATGGCTCGCTGCCCATACGCCTTGTGATGCGCTTTCCGCTCTCGACGTAGCACTCACGAGCGACGCGGCGGATGGCTTGTGGAGCGCGGTTGCCGCCGTGACGACCGCGACCATGGGGCTGCCTCTGGACTTCGGGCGGACCGAGGCGCTGGTCGCGGCTGCCGCGCTACGCGACAGTCCTTCGCCGATGGCTCGGGCCTTGCGTTTCGACGCCGCCACCACGGCACCTGACCCGACCGTGCGGGCGCTGCTCTCCGTCGGGGCCGGCGAGCTAACCGGCGAGCTAGTGGGGGAAGTACAGCCTGCTCCACGGCCGCTCGCTCTCACGCTCGTCTTGGCTCTCACGTTGCTGCTGTTCGTGCTGGGAGCCCTGCGGCTCATCGGACGCTACGTCTTTGCCTACCGGCGTCCGGCCGCTCTGAGGCTGGGGCCGAATGGCTTGCAGCTATCACAGCGCATCGAGCTCATGGGGCGGGTGCTGCGCGATCGCTCGACCGTCGTTCCGCTGTCGAACCTCGCGCGCATTACGCGCGAGGTTCGCTACGCTCGCGTCGGGTTGTACGCGGGCCTCATTGCCCTGACGCTGGGAACCTATTTTGGCACGGGCCTCCTGGTGGATGGCATTCGCGTCCCAGGTGGCTCCGCACCCTTGATCGGGCTGGCGGTGCTCCTGATCGTGCTCGGGTTGGCCACCGACTTCCTGCTTTCCAGCCTCGCGGAGTCGGCTCGAGGGCGTTGTCGAGTGGTAGTCGCCCAGCGACGAGGCCGTACCTTGTGCGTTGGTGGGCTCGACCCGCGGCAGGCGGACACCTTGCTCGCCGCAGTCGCCGAGCACAGCCGCGCGACGCCGGAAGCTGCAGCCGAAGCCCCGAGCGAAGCCGCTGCACCCGCCTGAACGAAAGGTCAGCGCGGCGAAGCTTGGCTGGCCCCGGCGTCCCGCGCGGCTCGGGGAGCAGCCGGTACGAGCAACAGCGAAGCGAAATCGAGCACCGATAGCACCTGCGCCTCAGTGAGCTCCAGGGTGCCGACGATGCGGTTGCCGTTGCCCTCGAAGCTGACGCGTTGCACGAAGCGCTGGGGCTTGCTGCCCAGAAGGGCGCCGAATATCCCCAGATCGAGCTGCGTGGCCGCCGTCACCGCGCGTGTGAGCTCGGTCGCATTCTGCGCCGCGGCCTCGGGACTCTCGTCCTCGGCTTCGATGTGGATGACGACGCCACCCCTTCCCTCCGGGACGACGCGAGCTCGAGCCCAGCGAATGGATTTTGGCACGCGTAGCGGCATGCCCATGAAAGCGCGCCACGGGGTGGCTACGTGCGCCGTGGCCAGCTGCGCGCCGGGCAAAGCCGGCACGCTCGCTCGCGCGCCCAGCTTGCGCGCCGCTGCCAGGGCGCTTTTCGGCGTCACCACCACCACACGCGCGGACGGCATGACGAAGTAGCGCTCCGCGCGATCGGCGCGCGCCAGCGCGACAGGCACGGGCCCTTCGAGCCACGCCCCGCTCACGGTGTCGCGTTTCACGAGCTCGTCGAGCGCCTCCCGCATGCGGGTCTCCCCGAGGCGGTGCTGAATCACTGCAACCACCTCGGCCGAGCTCCTGAGCTGCGGTCCGGCGATGAAAAGGCGATCGACGTCCCGCACGGGGTCGATCCCCGTCGGGCCGAAGAAATCACGCCACTGGTAGACGCCCCGCAGCAGCGAGCCAATGCGCGCGCCCAGTCGATGGCTGCGGAGCTTCTCGGTGTCGACGTAGATCTTCACGTTTGCGTTTGCGTCGGCGACCCGACGCGCAGCCCCGCTGACGCCGATGGGGTCCGAGATGCCGGTGCCAGCGTCTCCCGCGTCGGCGGCGTCCGCTACCGGGCCAGCATCGGCTGGGCCAGCGTCGGCTGCACCGGCATCCGGGCGGCCCGCGTCGCGAGCTCCAGCGTCGACAGCTCCGGCATCCGCGCCCGCGTCGGCATCCCCGCCCGCGTCCGGCGGAGCGACGGCGTCCCGCACGTCCCGAGGTTTCACTGGCAAGGCCGAGGCCGCGGGGGGCGCCGCCACACCGACTGTCTCCGGCTCGGGCGTGGGCGCCGCTGCCGCGGTCGAGCCGGGCTCCTCGCTCAGAAGCTCCACGGGGATCTCGGTGATGGGCGGCGCGGGCGGAGCGTCGTCGTTGCTCGGCGCGCCGAGTAGCATCGCCACCAGGCCGATCAGCCCAGCCAAGGGGGTGAGCGGCACGTGCAGCAGCAGCGATGCCACCAAGGCAATGATCCAGGGACGCGAATGCGTGTTCCGCGCGCCACGCTCAGGCGTCCAACCGTCCACAGGCGGAAGATAGTACCAGCGCTCTACGAGGGCGAATCCAGCGCAGTGCGGGTGGCACAAACCTCGCTCTGCCTGCTCGCATGTTGTGCCTCAGAAGTGGCCGTCGCGGCCGCACTGTGGAAAGACACGGTCCTCAGGTAATGCGCGCCGCCATTCGTCTCTTAGTTGGCCCCGTGGCCGGCTGTGCTCTACTCGCGGCTTGCGAGCGTGAAGAGCCTCCGCAACCCAGCCGCCCCAGCCCGCCGCCGGAGCTCACCCAACCCGGACAGCCGAAGCTGCCCCGGGAGCTCGCGGAGCCGGGATCCGTGTCCGGCAGCGGCGGTGCAGGGGGCGCTGCGCCGGCCGTACCCCGTTCCTGGTCGGAAATCCCGGCTTTGCCGGAGGGCTACTCCGGGGCCTGGTTTGCGGTGACCTCGTCCTCCGCGGGTGTGTATCGGGAACCGAGCTTCGACTCGGTGAAGATCGGCTACCTCCGCAACGGCAGCCGTGTCCCGGTCGCGGCCGAGCCGGTTTCAAAGAAAAACTGTACCGGCGGTTGGTATGCGCTCGCCTCGGGCGGGTTCGCCTGCGGGAACCTCGGCAGCACGGACCTTTCGCACCCGGAAGTGAAGTTTGCAACGGCGGCCCCGAATCTGGGCGACGTCCTTCCGTATCCGTACGCACGTAACGCCAAAAACGGGACGCCCCTCTACCGCACGGTGCCGTCACGTGAGCAGATGGAGCTCTACGAGCCGTACCTCTTGCCGAAGCCCGCAGCCAACGCCGAAACCAAGCCGGCGCGCTCCGACGTGGTCAGCGGTGCTTCACGACCGGTGATGGAAGGTCGCCCCCCCGACGCGGGCGCGCCCAGTAGCGAGCTCGGTGCGGCGCTCGCCGACGGCGGGCTCATCACGGCCAGTGCGCCCTCCGACCCCGAGCCCGAGCAACCCTGGTGGCAGCGCGAGAACATCAAGGAACGCCTCCACGAGGTCAAGCTTCAGGAGCTCGAAACCGACGCCGACGACGTGCTTGCCAAGCGCATGGTGACCGGCTTTTACGTGGCCGTTGACCGGACCTTTCGCTGGAACGCGCGCAGCTGGTACAAGACTACCAAGGGGCTTGTCACGCCGAGCGAGCGATTCTGGCAAACGGCGGGCTCCAAGTTCATAGGCGTCGAGCTCGACGCTGCGACCTGGAAGCTACCCGTGGGCTGGGTCTACGGTGGCAGAAAATCCGCGGGCACGTACCTGCTCAATGCGGAAACCGGCGAGCTGTCGAACGACAAGTCCGTCGACCGCTTCGTACCCATCGCTCTGACGGGCAAGTCGAGCGAGATCCGGGGCACGGCGTACGAGGAGACCGCGGCGGGAACCTGGATAAAGCGGGCCCATATTCGGCGCACCGATCCCGGCCCTCTCCCCGTCGATCTCAAGCCCGACGAGCGCTGGATCGACGTGGACCTTTCCTCGCAAACCTTGGTGGCCTTCGTGGGCCAAAAGCCCATCTACGCAACGCTGATATCGAGCGGGAAAGAATCGAAAATCGAGGAGAAAGACCACCGAACCCCGCGGGGTGAGTGGCGGGTGCGCGAAAAACACATCACCACGACCATGGACGGCGATGGCAGCGCGGCCGGCGATCTCCCCTACAGCATCGAAGACGTGCCGTATGTCATGTATTATCATCGCTCGTACGCGACCCACGGCGCCTTCTGGCACGCGAACTACGGCGTGCAAATGAGCCACGGCTGCGTGAACCTCGCGCCGCTGGACGCGAAGTATCTGTTCTTCTTTGCCGACCCGCCCATTCCGGCGGGTTTCCACGGCGTGTGGGCGACGGACGCCCAGCCGGGGACGCGCATCGTGATCCACGACTGAGACCCGGGCTAAAGCCGGCTCCAGAACGGCCGATTAGACGCCATCTGGCAGCTGCTTCTGTCCCGCGCCGGCTCGCCGCGCCGGAGTGGAATGCCGCTGGCCCCTTATGCGGCCCCGCAAGCGGCCGGATGGATTTGACGCAACCTCAACTCGGGACCATCACCCCCCTCTCATGGATCAGTTTTCGGCTCACCTCGACCGCGGTTGGGACCTCGTTCAGCGTGGGGATCCACGCGGTGCGGAGGTGTCGGCTCGGCGCGCGCTCGAGATCGATAGCCAATCGCCCGAGGCTTACAACCTGCTTGGCTACGTCGCCGCGCTCAAGGGCGAGTACGAGGAGGCAGTCGAACACTACCGGCAAGCAATCGCGCTGGACGACACCTATCTGGAGGCGATGTTGAACGCCGCAGAGGTGTACATCCACCCGCTCGGCGAGTTCGACGATGCAATCGCCATGTGCGACCAGGCGCTGGAGCTCGCGGAGACCGATGACGAGGTCGTCGATGCGCTGCTCTTGAAATTCGACGCGCTGCTCGGCAAAGGTGAGATCGACGAAGCTTCCGTCGTCTGTGCACAGTTTCCGAGCGGCCCGTTCGAGAACCCCAATCACGTGTTCCTGGTCGGCCGTGCTTACTACGAGATCGGCGATATCGATCATGCTGAGCCGCTGATCGAGGACTCCGTCAAACAGAATCCGAAGAACCCAGAAGCTTTCTACTACCTGGGTCTGGTGCGCGACGAGCGCGGTGACGCGCCAGGCGCAACCAACGCGTTCCTGCGCTCCCGCGAGCTCGATCTAGACATTGCACCTCCGCCGTGGACCCTCTCGCGGGAGACGTTCGAGGTCACCGCCCGCAGCGCCTTCGCTGGCCTGG
>DASQDA010001034.1:0-2489 GCA_035634435.1 Polyangiaceae bacterium | reverse complement strand
GCGACGCGAGCTTGGTGACGGGACTGGCACCTGATCCCTCTGCAGCTCGCAAGAGGTCGCGGAGTGCGTCGATACCCGTCATCGCGGGTTGCCGCGTCTTCTTCGGCGCCGGCTTCAGCGCCTTCGTCACCGGCGAAGCGGGGTCCGAGCTGCTGGCTCCGATCGAGATGCCGTGGACGAATACTGCCGACATTCGCTGGCGCACTCGCTTTGACGTCTCCAGCGCTCCACGCCGTTCGATCTTCCTCAGGACTGCCAGGGTGAGCGGGACGTCAATCTCCCTCAAAGGTACCGACCCGAGCTGGGGAAATACCTCCCGCTCAAGGCTGCGAATGACGTCGGACGAGTGAACGGGCACCCAGCGCGGCGACTGAAGTTCATGCCACTCACGCGCCACCTTTTCGAAGGTTGCCGCGGCGGCGGCCGCGGCGCCGAGGCGCTGCTTCATCGCTTCGAGCGCGGGATCACGCAGCTCCCGAAGAAGTCTTCTGGCCTCGTCGCGACGCTTGCGGGCTTCCCCGAGGCTCACCTCGGGATATTGGCCGAAGGTGAGCCGCTTTTCCGTCCCCGCAAAGCGGTACTTCAGGCGCCACGACTTCGCGCCGCCCTTCGTCACCAGGAGGTAGAGGCCTCCTGCATCCGCAAGCTTGTAATCGGATTCTCCGGGCTTGGCTTGCCGCACCTTCAGGTCCGTGAGCATCGATGCCCCCATTTCGACGTTTCAGTGCCCCCACGGATGCCCCCACTTTCCTCTGGAACTGGGTGAATTCGGACGGCTGCCGCTGGACGCAGAATACCCGCAAACCCGCAGAAAACCTAGGTTTTCAGCGGCAGCGGTGGACGCTCATGGACAGGTAAGTGGCGGAGAGGGTGGGATTCGAACCCACGGTACCGTTACCGGCACAACGGTTTTCGAGACCGTCCCAATCGACCACTCTGGCACCTCTCCGCGAAGGAAGGCAGACCCGGTTCGTGAACGCAGGCCGGTCGACAGCGGGCGGGCTCTAGCCCAAGCCGCCGCGCTTGCCAAGCGGGTGCCGGTCCATCGGTGCGAGCCGCCATGAGCCTTTCTTGCCTCCGGCGCGTTTGGCCCTACATTGGAGTGACGATGCCGAGACACGACCTTCCCGTTCACGACCTCGGCGCCGTCGCAGCGCCCCCGGTTGCGCATGCGCGCTTCACGATCGGCGACGTCGTGCGCCACCGCCTGTTCGATTTCCGCGGCGTGATCTTCGACGTCGATCCGGTCTTCGCGAACACCGAGGAATGGTACCAGGCGATCCCCGAGGAGATCCGGCCGAGCAAGGACCAGCCCTTCTATCATCTGCTCGCCGAGAACAGCGATTCGAGCTACGTCGCCTATGTCAGCCAGCAGAACCTGCTGCCCGACGCGACCGACGAGCCGGTCGACCATCCGGCCATCTCCGGCATCTTCGACGACTTCGCCGACGGCCGCTACCGTCTCCGCCGCGAGCATCGCCACTAGGCTTCGCCCCGTCCTGCCGGCAAGTGTATTGAAATCATAATACAGCTTGGCTCTTGCCTTTCGGCATGTCCCTGCTCCATCTTCGCCCGCAATTGCGAGAGAGGGACTGCTGATATGGCGAGCGCGACCGAGACCAAGCTGAAGCTCGACCCGCCCGAGGTGCTGAACCCGGTCCAGCCGCAGGACGCCGCCGGCCTGGTTCCGCTACGCGAGGAGCAGCGCAGCGAGCTCGAGAAGAAGGTCGATGCCTTCGTCGACGATCTGGTCGCGCAGGACGCCAACAGCCCCGACTTCGGCAAGAAGGTCGATCAGCTCACCAATATGGGCCGCAAGGAGATCATGGAAGCGGCGGGCCATTCGAACCGCTTCCTCGACAGGCCCGTCAAGGCGATCGACGCCGACACCGGCATCGGCGCCGACCTGACCGAGCTGCGCAAGACCGTCGAATCGCTCGATCCGGGCCGGCAGGGGAAGCTCACCGGCCAGAAGCGCTTCCTCGGCATCATCCCCTTCGGCAACAAGCTCAGGGACTATTTCCGCGGCTACCAGTCCGCCCAGAGCCACATCTCGGCGGTGCTCTCGCGGCTCGCCTCGGGCAAGGACGAGCTGTTGATGGACAATGCCGCCATCGACGTCGAGCGCGCCAACATGTGGAAGACGATGGGGCGGCTCGAGCAGATGATCCACATCTCGAAGGTGATGGACGCGCGGCTCGAGGAGAAAGCCAACGAGCTCGACGCCACCGACCCGGCCAAGGCCAAGGCGATCCGCGAGACCGCCCTCTTCTACACCCGCCAGCGCACCACCGACCTGCTGACGCAAATGGCGGTCACCGAGCAGGGCTATCTGGCGCTCGATCTCGTCAAGAAGAACAACGTCGAGCTGGTGAAGGGCGTCGACCGCGCTTCGACCACGACCGTGGCCGCGCTCCGGACCGCCGTGACGGTGGCACAGGCGCTCACCAACCAGCGGCTGGTGCTCGACCAGATCACCGCCCTCAACA
>DASQDA010001033.1:0-7476 GCA_035634435.1 Polyangiaceae bacterium | reverse complement strand
CACCGAATAAGTGGCGGCTTCGTATTCGATCGGGCGATCCGAGAACGCCTTGAGCGCCGCCAAGGTGTCGAGCTCGTAAGCGGTGGTCACCAGGTTCTGCGACCAGTCGACGCGCATGAACTGCCGTTCGTACCAGGGCCGGTCGTCGGAGTTCTCTTCGACGATGTTCAGCTCTTCGCCGGTTTGGGGATTGTAGGAGCGCCGCACGTCGAAGTGCGACTGCACCGTGAACGCGGCCACGATCTGCCCGGTGGTCTGGTCGGGCGCGCCGTTGCCCCCGGTGCCCTCCACGCGCTCGTAAGTGAGCCGGGCGACCAGCAGGTCTTCCGTGATTTCCCAGCCCACACGCGCGAGGGTTTGTGCGTAGCTCGCCGTGAAAAGGCCGTTCTGGGATGCGCCGAAATCCACGTCGACGACGGTCGGCCGGTAGAAGAACTCCGGATTGTCGGTGGGATCCGAGAGCTTGGCACCAACGAAAAAAGCCTTGTCGAGGGCGTTCGGCTGCACACGGTTGATCGGCGCGCGCTCATCGGCACAGCCACTGGAGAGCACGCCGAGCACCAGCACGGCGCCAATACGAAAGGAACGGACCATCGACATCAGAGAAGCCTCCGGCGCGGAGCTTACCGCGAAGTCGAGCCCCCGGCGCGTCAGCGCGGGAAATGGACAGCCCGGTGTGCGCTCTCGCCCGGTGTCGCCCGGGTGGGCGCCCAAGTGACCCTTATAGGAGCAATAAAAATTTCGAGCGGGAGGACCTTGCGCCGCCGCGCTCCGAGCTTTTCTGTCCCGCTGAGCTCCGGGGAGCCGGCAACGCTGCCTCGAGCCCGAGGCAAAGGCGACTCAGCGCCGGGTGCGTGCTTCGACAGCGCGCGCGTGTGCTTCCAGCCCTTCCGCACGAGCAAACGCGGTGATCGCCGCGCCTTGGTCGCTCAGCGCGGCCGGCGAGTACTCGATGACCGAGCTGCGCGACACGAAGTCATACACGCCCAGGGGAGCACCGAAACGCACCGCGCCGCCCGTGGGCAACACGTGCGAGGGGCCCGCCACATAGTCCCCCACGGCTTCCGGCGTGGCAGCACCCACGAACAGCGCTCCCACGCGCAACACGAGCCGGGCGAGCTCGGCGGCGCCCTCCGTCTGGACCGAGACGTGCTCGGCTGCCAGGCGGTTGGCGAAGCTAGCAAGCGAATCCCGGTCGCTGACGACCAGCGCAAGGCCATTGTTTCGCAGCGACGTCTCCGCGATCTGCTGGCGCGGCAAGGAGGCCAGCTGCCGCGTGAGCTCGACGCTGACGGCGTTGGCCAGGCTCGAGCTGGTCGTCAGCAGCAAGGGATAGGCAGCCTCGTCATGCTCGGCCTGGGAGAGTAGGTCGGCAGCAACGTTCACGGGGTCGGCGCTGTCATCGGCGATGACGAGGATCTCGCTTGGCCCCGCCAGCCCGTCGATACCGACTTCACCGTAAACGAGACGCTTGGCGGCGGTCACGTAGAGGTTGCCAGGTCCGACGATCTTGTCGACCCGCGGCACGCTCGCGGTGCCGTAAGCCAAGGCTGCAATGGCCTGTGCGCCGCCCGCGTCCACGATCGCCGTGACGCCCGAGAGGAACGCCGCCGCGCGCACGGCGTCGTTGACTTGCGGGCACGCCAGATAGATCTCCGAAACGCCAGCCACGGCCGCGGGCACCGCGCACATGAGCACGCTGGACGGATACAAGGCCTTTCCACCGGGCGCGTAGACGCCGACGCGCTCGAGTGGTGTCACGCGGCTCGCCAGGCGTATGCCATCGCGCTCGTATTCGAAGCCTCCCAAGCGCTCGCGCTGCTCGCGGTGATAGCTGCGGATGCGCTCGGCTGCGAGCTCCAGGGCAGCGCGCACGGGCGGCTCGAGCCGCTCGAGCGAGCGCTGGCCGTCGTAGTCACGCACCAGCCAACGCGCGGGCCGTCGACCCTCGAACTGTTCGACATAACGCGCCAGCGCCGCGTCGCCGTGTTTGCGCACTTGCGCCAGCACCTCGCGCACCAGCGGCTCGACGCGCTCGAGATCCGTGTCGCCCCGATGGGTGAGCGCCTCCACGGCAAGCTCGAACCCCGGCGTTCCTTGCACCACACATCGCAGGGCCGCGAACGTCATGTCCAGTGCCCGGCTTTCAGCGCAGCGGGATCGTATTCGCGGATTCGGGGGCCGAGCGACTCCCGGAACACCTGCTCGTCATCCATGTCGAGGCCCTTCTCGGGAAACCCCTTGGCGACCTCCATGGCGACCGCCAGGATGCGCAGGAACATGGCAAAGCTCGAAGCGCAGAGCCGCGGCTTCCAGAGCTCCGTCCCACTCATGGCGGTGAACACGGGGCAGTCGCCTTCTGCATCGGGGCTGCCCGTGTCCAGAAAGTACGGATCCCCTAGCAAGGTACTGTGCGCGATGACGATCCAGCTCGAGCGCCAGCCGCTCGGGCCAGTACCGGTCTGGGCATCGCCGTTCTCCGTTAGGGAGAAGCCGCGCTGCTCTTCCGCGACACGATGGGCGGGCACCAGCCGCACGCGCTCGGCTGGCGTGCGGGTCTCCACGTCCACGGGGTCGGCGGCGAGGAGAAACGCGCGGTAGCGCCGGGGAAGACGCAAGCGGCCACGAAGCTCCTCGACGAGCGCCGGGTCCGCTGCTCCGAACTGGGCGGCGACTGCCCGGCGCAGGAAGGCGTTCTTTAAGGCAGAAATCGATTCAGCAAGATCGCTGTCCAAGCTCGCGACCCTTTCGCTCCGCCCCGACTGAGCTCAGGCGGGACACTGTGCCGGTCTATGGGCCGGGCGCTAAAGGAACCTTGCGTCGTTTTGGCGCGACGCGAGGCGGGAGGCAAGCCCATGTGCCGAAGAAAAGGCGACCGAACGCCGAGCGAACACGCTCAGTCCTCGCGCTTTTTCTTCTTGGCCTTGGCGCTCTTGGCCAGCGACGGCACCACGGGGGGCGGGGGCGCTTCGAGGCGCTCGCGGACCGGCGCGGCGTCTTCTGCACGCTCGGCGCGTTCGCTGCGGTCGACGCGCTCACTGCGTTCCGCGCGTTCATTCACCTGGGCAGCTCGTGTCATGTCCGCGCGTTCGCTGCGCGGTGCCGCCTCGTTACGGCCTTCGCGCAAAGGAAAAGCCACCGCTCGCGGCGTCGTGCTCGCAACACCCCGGGCGGGCTGCGACAAGGCGGCGGGTCGGCGCTGAGGTTGCACCTGAGCAAGTGGAGCCTCGCCGTCCGTTCTGACGGTGCCGCGAACCAACGCGCCGGGTGCAATGCCGATGCGCGGCGCCAGCAGGTCGCCAACCACACGGGCGCCGCGCTCGATCAGGACGGCCTGACTGCCGCGCAGGTCGCCCTGCACCGTGCCTGAAACATTGATCTGTGCTGCCGTCACCTGGCCGCGCACGACGGCCTCGGCGCCGAGCGTCACATCACCCTCGACGTTCACGTCACCCTCGACGCGACCCTGGATGTCCAAATCGCCCTCGCCGCGCACGTTGCCGCGCACGACCGTGCCACGACCGATGACCGATTCGACGGGCATCGATCTCACATCTCCATGTCGACGTTGCCCTTGAAGGACGCGCCGTCGGCGATGGTGAAGCGAGCTGCCTTGACGTCACCGACGAGACGGCCGCCCGTCTGCAAGTCGACGCGCTCAGAGGCGGTCACGTCACCGGTTACCTGACCTGCAATGCTCACCGTCGCGCCCGCGATGTCGGCTTGTACGACGCCAGTATTGGCGATGGAAACGGCATCGCTGGTCGTTAGCTTGCCCCTCACGTTGCCGTGAACGACCACCTCCTCGTCGCTCGCGAGGTCGCCTTCGATGCTCAATCCTTCTCCTACACCAGTGCCTGCCATCTCGCCTCTGCTCACGTCTTTCGGTTATCGGCGCTTGGGCTGGCTCAAGTCGAGCTCGAGCTCAGTATCCAGTCGCACAGAAACGCGCGCGCCGGGTTCAATGGACACTTCACTCGCCTTCAGCTCACCGCGAATGACGGCGCCATTGCGGATGGCAATGGCGCCGCGCGTGCTCACGTCGCCTGTCAGCGAGCCTGCAACGTCGACGCTGTCAGCCTGCACGTTGCCTTCCACGGTGCCCGTCTCGGAGATGGCAGCGTCGCCCGAGACTTGAAGGTCTCCGCGCAACGCGCCCTCGATTCGCAGGCTGCCTTCTCCGCTCACTCGGCCGGTGACCCGGGTGTCGCTGCCGAGGACGCTGACTTCTGTAGTTTGCCTTGCCATCCGAACGCGGCGGGGACGCTACACTGAGCGCGACCTCTTCGGCAACAGGCCGAGCACACCCCTCCGGCTTTCAGTCCCCGTTGGGCCGCATCGACCGCCAAATTCGCTTCACGCTGGGCTCTGTGCTGCCCAAAGGATGTCGCGGGCCCGCGCCAGGGAGTGGAAAAGCCCCTTGGCGTACAACAGCTCGCGCTCGGCGAGCGTCAGGTCTCCCTCGCGGTCCCGAGTCGCTGCGCTGAGCAGCACGGCGGCTGCGACGCTGACGTTCAAGCTTTCCACGAAACCGCGCATCGGGATGCGCACGCTCGAATGAGCTGCCTGAGCGAGCTCGTGCCGGATGCCGCTATGCTCGTTGCCGAGCAGGAGCGCCACTCGCGGCAGCGTCGCGAGGTCCTCGGGTGACAAGGCGCCATTCGGGTGCGTGGCCACGAGATGAAAGCCGCGCGCGGCGAGTGAGCTCACGGCCTCGGCGGCGCTCGGGTGGATCACGACGTCCACCCAGCGCTCGCAGCCGCGCGTGACGGTGCGGCCGACGAGGAAACGTTCGTCGCGTGGCACCACGTGCACCTCGGGAACCCCGAAGGCCTCGCAGGAGCGTAGGATCGCCCCCCCGTTGTGCGGGTCGTGGGGCGCGTCCATCAGCACGGTCACACTCCCGACGCGCTTGCCTATGACCGCTCGGAGCTTGGCTGCGCGCTCGTGCCCCGCGAGTGGCTCCAGCGTTGCGATCACGCCTTGGGCAGTCCACGTGGCCGGCCAAGGGATGGATGGGCCCGCAAGTAGCTCGAAATCCGCAACGTCGTTACCGGCTCGGCGCATGACGACCTTGGCGACCCAATGCCGGAGCTTCGCCCTCTAAGGAAAGTAAGAAGGGGTAGGGGGGCTTTCCGGAGCAGGCTTGAGGCATTATCTTCGATCGACTGACGCGTCCCTCGTCCCCCCTCCTGGGGCCGGCGGTGCGAGTTGGTGCTACCTATCTCGCACGGAGCAGCACATGGCATCCAGCAACAACCTGCAAGTGTTCAACGACCTGAACTTCGAGCAAGAAGTTCTGACCTCAAACGTCCCGGTTCTCGTAGATTTCACTGCCACCTGGTGCGGCCCGTGCAAACAGCTCGCCCCCATCGTCGACCAGCTTGCCGATGAGCTCGCGGGCCAGGTCAAGGTCGGCAAGCTGGATGTGGACGATTCGCCCGTGACGGCGGGCAAGTATGGCGTGCGCGGCGTGCCCACCGTCATGGTCTTCAAGAACGGCGAACGCGCGGCGCAGCACGTCGGGCTCACGACCAAGCAGAAGTTGATTGAACTCGTGAAGGTGTGAGCCGCAGGGTCTGTGGGTCGCGCTCGGGGCGCTCGCTGCAGCTGGCTGCGGGGCGCCCTTTTTCTCGTCCGTTGGTGTGCGCGCTGCTCAGTCTCGCCGCCTGCAGCTCGGACATCGAGCGCCGAGCGCGGACCCCGCGACCCCCGCTGCTCGGTAATGGGTTCGACGCCACGGCGGCGTTCGCCGCCCCAGCGCGCTTCCGCTATCACCCGCGCGAGCGAGCTCGCGTCCGGGCGGAGCGTGCGCTGCCCACCGGCGAGCTGTTGCTGGCCGGTGAGCGCGGCGAGCGCTGGCTCCTCGACCCCAAGACCCGCAGCTTGACCGCAGCCGCGGCGCTGGCGCCCGAGTCTCTGCTGGCCGTGCTCGCCTCCAAGGACGCCTTCTGGTTCGTGGGTCAGAGCGGCACCACCTACACAGCGCAGACGCCGCTCGTTGCGTTCAGCCGCTCGAACGCTCCCCCCGAGCCGCTCGTGGCAGTGAGCGCCGCGGGCACGTCGATCGTGGCGGTGCGCGCGTCGCGCGAGCTCTTGCGAAGCGCCAACTTCGGCGCAACGTGGTCGCCCGTGAGCCCTGCGCCGGCAGCTCACTGGGTCGATGTGGCGCTGGCTGCTTCTGGAGCTGGGCTCGCCTTGGCCGTGCCCGAAGCGTTGTTCCGTACCGATGATTTCGGCGCCAGCTGGCAGCCGCTGCGAGCCGCGTCGCTCGGCGCACTGGAGCTGGACGTCGACCGGGCGGGTCGCGTGCGCCTCGTGACTCCGCTGGGTGATCGCGTCTGGCAACCCGACACCGACGCGTTCGTGAGCCTCGGTACCGGCGAGGTGGGCAGCTCGCTGCCTCCGCCGCCGCGTGGTCCCGATGCTGCTGCGCTCGCCGAGGGCCGCGCCGCGCTGAACGGGTTGCGCTACGAAGAGGTCCTCCGCGCCGCCGAACGTCCGGGCTGGCAGCTCTGGAGCGGCACTCTCGAGCAACCGTTGCAAGCTTCGACGCTGAAAGCCGCCGAGGGCTGCCGCACGCTCCGTTATGCGGCGTTCGGGGGGGCAGCGCTGTTCGCGTGCTTCCGGGGCTCCGCCGAAAGCGCGAGCCAACCAGTCGAGCTCTTCAAGCGCGACGAGCTCAACGAGCCTTTCGTCCGTGTCGACGGCGAGCTTCACGGCAGCCTCGCGGCGTTTCGCCTGGCGGTCGGCGCTGGTGGTCGTTGGTTGGTGAGCGGTGTCTGCCCACCCGCGGGTGAGCCGGCGGGCTGTAGCCCCGGCGGCATCCAGCGCCGGCGTGGGGCGAGCGAGGCGGCCCCGCCCGCCGCCCACAAGGCGCGCGTCGCGACCTCCGAGCTGGCGGCGGCCGCCGTGCCTTCGCTCGCGGAGTCGGCGCTGGCTCTCACCTTCTCGAACGACGGGCGCGTCGCCTACGCGGTGGGCCGACGCACGAAGAACGGCCGCTTCGCCTTGTTCGTTTCGCAGGACGGCGGCAAGAGCTTCAGCGTCGAAGATCTGAGCCTGGGCCAGATGGCCTCGAGCGAGGAGGAGAACCCGCTGGCGGAACGCTCCCCCGGAACGCGCGTGGAAGCCGTCAGCGCTGCGGAGGACGGCACGCTCGCCATCACCTTCGCGCACTACGCCCGCCGCACCTTGGTGGTCACGGACGAGCGCGGCAAGCTGCTATCCAGCTCCGAAGTGCCCGCGGAACGTGCTTTGCTCGGCGCCGCGGGGCTCCGCGCCATCGCGGTGGTAGCGAAGGCGCGGCAGGTATGGGAGTCGCTGGATGGCGGCGTGAGCTGGGCGCGCGGGGCGCCCCTGCCCGTCGACGTGTGTGGACCGAACGACGCGTGCGACGTTCCGGTCCGCTGCGCGCCGCAAGCCTGCATCATTGGTCGCGAGCTGACGCGCCGCGGCTGGGGAGCCGAGCCCTCC
>DASQDA010001032.1:0-1508 GCA_035634435.1 Polyangiaceae bacterium | reverse complement strand
TTCTGCGGGTGTAGAGCGCCTCGCGAGAAGTGAAGTGCTCCTGAGCGTACTCGGGCAGGCCTTCGATGTTCTTGTTCTTGAACTCGCGCAGCTCGTTCTCGGTTCGTTGCAGCTCTTCCTCGCGCTCCTTCAGGCGTGCGGAAAGAAACTCGACCTGCGTCTGGTTGACGTGAATCGTCTTCTGGATTTCGCTTCCGAGATAGTTGTCGAGGTGACGCCGCAGGAAGGTGACCGCAAACTGCGGGTCGCGGTCACGGTAGCTGCCGACGTAGATCTGACGTGACACCCCTTCGAACTTCAAGCTACCGAGCGTCGCGGTTAGCCGCTCCTGGTCGGGCTTCGGCTGTCCCAGGCTCATCATCGTGCGCTCGACCAGCGGCGGGCTCATGAAGTTCTGTTGGGCAGCGGCATAGAACTCGAGATGCGCCTGCTCCGAACGCTCCATGGCGTTCTGAGAGACACTGGGCGTGAGCCGCATCGAGAAGGACGCCTCGCTCGGGGGCGGAGAAACGAAGACGCTGGCGTTGCCGACCAGCGCACACAACGCCGTGGCCGCAAAGAGCGGCACCCAGTTGCGCCGCACGATCTTGACCAAGTTCAGGAACTTGTCGATCTGCTCGTCGAACGTCGCCGCCTTGGGCTCCACCTCGGGTGCCGTCGCCAGCTGCAGGAGCTGTGAAAGCGCCTGGGCCTGGGCGTCCGGTAAGCGAAGATCCGTGGTCTTCGCCTGCGGTACGACGCGAGCCAGATACTGAGTATGCGGCGCCGTCTCCTGGTTGTGATTGGGGATATAGGCGAGCACCGTCTCGCCAATCTGAATGTTGTCGCCCAGCGTGAGCTCGACCGGTTGATCGGGAGTCACACGCTGACCATTCAGCAACGTCCCGTTGGTGGAGCCGAGATCGATGAGCTGGTGGCCCTCACCGTTGCGCACGACCTTGGCATGGTGGCTGGACGCCGCCTTGTCCTCGAGACGGACGTTGGCGCCGCTGGCGCGCCCAATCAACGTGTCGCGATTGATGAGCGCAAACACGCGCCCGCTGGATCTGCCGCTCACGAGCGCCAGGCAGGCGTTCGCCACCACCTCGGAGCGGCCCGCAAGCCCCTCGAACTCGTCCGAGTCGGCGAAATCACGCTGCGTCAACGTGTCGTGCGGGCCGGACATTTTCGGATCTTCGCTCACGGCCGTGGGCTCCCGGTGCGGGGCTGCGGCAGCTGGGCGCCAGCAGCTGGCGGCATGCCGGAGGTACCAGCGGCTCCGATATTGAGCTTGGGGGCGTTGCCATCGAGCGTGGTCGGAGCGCTGATGCGATCGGTATTCAGTCGGAACATCTTGGATACTGTATTGGGCCACAGCAAGGTAGCGAGCACGGCCGCCGCCGCCAGCACCGAGGCCGAAATCAAAGCCCAGCGTCGACCGGCGCCACTCGCCGGTTGCAGTACGAGCGTGTGGGTCATGTTGTCGCGCTCCTTGCCCTCCCGGCGCGACTCGGGGGCATCGCGCTCGG
>DASQDA010001031.1:0-10228 GCA_035634435.1 Polyangiaceae bacterium | reverse complement strand
GTGACGCGCGTCGCGCGCGAGGTCGGCTCCGAGGGCAAGCTGGGCGGTCAGGCGGAGGTGAAGGGCGTCGCCGGAACCTGGAAGGACTTGACCGACAGCGTGAACCTGATGGCGTTCAACTTGACGGGACAGGTCCGCAACATCGCGGACGTCACCACGGCCGTCGCCAACGGCGACCTGGGCAAGAAGATCACCGTGCCGGCCAAGGGCGAGATCCTGCAGCTGAAAAACACCATCAATACGATGGTCGACCAGCTGAACAACTTCGCTGGCGAGGTGACGCGCGTCGCGCGCGAGGTGGGCACGGATGGCAAGCTGGGTGGTCAAGCGGTCGTGCGTGGCGTCGCCGGAACCTGGAAGGATCTGACCGACAACGTCAACTTCATGGCCTCCAGCCTCACCGGGCAAGTACGGAGCATCGCGGAGGTGACGACGGCGGTCGCCAATGGTGACCTCTCCAAGAAGATCACCGTCGACGTGCGCGGTGAGGTTCTGGAGCTGAAGAACACCATCAACACCATGGTCGATCAGCTCAACGCCTTCGCCTCCGAGGTGACCCGCGTCGCCCGCGAGGTGGGCACCGAGGGCCGCCTGGGCGGACAGGCCTTCGTCAAGGGCGTCGGTGGCACCTGGAAGGATCTGACCGACAACGTGAACATGATGGCTTCGAACCTGACCTCGCAGGTTCGCAACATCGCCGACGTGACCACCGCCGTTGCCAACGGCGACCTTTCCAAGAAGATCACCGTCGACGTCAAGGGCGAGATCTTGCAGCTGAAGAACACCATCAACACCATGGTGGATCAGCTGAACGCCTTCGCGTCCGAAGTGACGCGCGTCGCGCGCGAGGTGGGCACCGAAGGCAAGCTCGGCGGACAGGCCTCCGTCAAGGGCGTGGGCGGCGTGTGGAAGGACCTCACGGACAACGTCAACTTCATGGCCGTCAACCTCACGACCCAGGTCCGCAGCATCGCCAAGGTGGTTACCGCCGTTGCCAACGGTGACTTGAAGCGGCAATTGGTGCTCGAGGCCAAGGGCGAGATCGCCGAGCTGGCGGAGACCATCAACGGCATGATCCACACGCTGGCGCTGTTCGCCGACCAGGTGACGAGCGTAGCCCGCGAGGTGGGCATCGAGGGCAAGCTCGGCGGCCAGGCCAACGTGCCCGGAGCAGCCGGAATCTGGCGTGACTTGACCGGGAACGTGAACGAGCTCACCGGCAATCTCACCGCTCAGATGCGCGCCATCGCCGAGGTGTCCACCGCCGTGACGCAGGGCGACTTGACCCGCTCGATCAGCGTGCACGCTGCCGGGGAGGTCGCCGCGCTCAAGGACAACATCAACCAGATGATCCGCAATCTGCAGGAGACCACCCGCAAGAACAACGAGCAGGACTGGCTGAAGACGAACGTCGCGAAGTTTACCCGCATGCTGCAGGGCCAGCGAGATCTGATGGCGGTTTCCAAGAGCTTGCTCTCCGAGGTGGCGCCGCTCGTCAGCGCCCAGCACGGCGCCTTCTACATCGCCGACGGCGAGCAAGATCGCTATGGCACCGGCAGTGGCACCCTGTTCCGGCTGCTTGCCGGCTACGGCTACCGCGAGCGCAAGGGGCTCTCCAACCAGTTCCGTCTCGGTGAGGGGCTGGTCGGCCAGTGTGCCCTCGAGAAGGAGCGCATCGTCATTCAGAACGTGCCCGCCGACTACATCCAGATCAACTCGGGCCTGGGCGAAGCGCCACCGAACACGATCGCAGTCTTGCCGGTGCTGTTCGAAGGTGAGGTCAAGGCCGTCATCGAGCTTGCCTCGTTCGTGCGCTTCTCCGACGTGAACTTGGCGTTCCTCGATCAGCTGACCGACGGCGTGGGCATCGTGCTCAACTCGATCGCCGCGAGTATGCGTACCGAGCAGCTGCTGAAGCAGTCGCAGGCGCTCACCGAAGAGCTGCAGAGCCAGCAGCAAGAGCTCACGGAGACCAACAAGCGCCTCGAGACGCAGGCTCGAACCCTGCAACAATCCGAGGAGCGGCTCAAGCAGCAGCAGGAGGAGCTGCAGCAGGCCAACGAGGAGCTGGAGGAGCGCGCCGAGCTCTTGCAACAGCAGAAGGCGGCGGTCGAAGACAAGAACCGCGAAGTCGAAGGGGCACGCGCGCTCTTGCAGGAGAAGGCCGAGCAGCTGGCGCTCACCTCCAAGTACAAGTCGCAGTTCCTGGCGAACATGTCGCACGAGCTGCGCACCCCGCTCAACAGCCTGCTCATCTTGTCACAGCTGCTAGCCGAGAACTCCGCCGGCAATCTGACGGCGAAGCAGGTGGAGCACGCCGAGACGATCCACGCGGCAGGTACCGACCTGCTCGAGCTCATCAACGACATCCTCGATTTGTCCAAGATCGAGTCCGGCACCGTGAACGTTGAGATCGACGACGTTCTGCTCGCGGACGTGAAGCTGTTCGTGGAGCGCACCTTCAGTCAGGTAGCCATCAATCGCGAGCTAGAGTTCACCGTGGAGCAGGGACCGAATCTGCCCGCAACCCTCTCGACCGACGTCAAACGGTTGCAACAGGTGCTCAAGAACCTGCTGTCCAACGCCTTCAAGTTCACCTCCGAGGGCGGTGTGACGCTGGCCATCTACCGTGCGGAGGACGGCTGGAGTCGCAGCAACGAGCGTTTGGCGCGCGCCCCGGCGGTGATTGCCTTCTCGATCAGCGATACGGGCATCGGCATTTCCCCTGACAAGCACCAGATCATCTTCGAAGCGTTTCAGCAGGCTGACGGCACGACCAGCCGCAAGTACGGGGGCACCGGCCTGGGGCTGTCCATCAGTCGCGAGATTGCCAAGCTGCTCGGCGGGCAAATCTGCCTGGAGAGCGTGCCCGGCCAGGGAAGCAAGTTCACCTTGTACCTCCCGCTCGACCAGGGGCAACGCAGCACCGCGGGCAGCGGCAGCGCTTTCCCCAGAGCCCACACGAGCAATGGCGACGGTGCGGTCAGCTCGGCCCAGATGAGCACGACGTTGCTGGCAGAGTTGGAAGGCGAGAGCGACACCTTCGAGGTCGACGACGAGCTCAACGACGACCGTCTCAGCGTTCAGCCGAACGACCGGGTGCTGCTGATCGTCGAGGACGATCCCACTTTCGCTCAGATCATTCTGGAGCGGGCGCGACAGCGCGGCTTCAAAGGCTTGCTCGCGCGCTCGGCGGATGCCGCGATGCGCCTGGTGCGGCGTTTCCGCGTGGACGCCGTCACGCTGGACATCCGGCTGCCGGACCGTGACGGTTGGACCGTGCTCGACCGCCTGAAGCACGACCGCAACACCCGCCACATTCCGGTACACATCGTATCTGGCGACGACGAGCTGCACCGTGGGCTACGAGTGGGGGCACTGGCGTATCTGAAGAAGCCGGCGACGAAGGAGGCCCTCGATGAAGCCATCGCTCACATCAAGGACTTCGTCGAACGGCCGGTCAAGAGCCTGCTGGTCGTCGAGGACAACGAGCATCAACGGCTCGCCATTCAGGAGCTGATCGGCAACCACGACGTGCACACCACCTCGGTGGGTAGCGGGCGCGAGGCGCTCAAGGCGCTCGAACGCCAGCAGTTCGACTGCGCCGTGATCGACTTGGGTCTGCCGGATATGACCGGGTTCGAGCTCATCGAAAAGATCAAATCCGACCTCCGCCAGACGGACCTACCGCTCATCGTCTACACCGGGCGCGAGCTGTCGAAACGCGAGGAAACCGAGCTCCGCCGCGTGGCCGAAGCGATCGTCGTAAAGGACGTGCAGTCGCTCGAGCGTCTGTTCGACGAGACGGTCCTGTTCTTGCACCGGGTAGAGGCGAACCTGCCTGAGGACAAGCGCCGGATGCTGGCGCAAGTTCATCAGGCCGACAGTGTTCTGGCAGGCAAGAAAGTTCTGATCGTGGACGACGACCTGCGAAACATCTTTGCGCTGAGCGCCGCCCTCGAAAAGGCGGGTATCGACGCGCTTTCGGCGGAGAGCGGCCCGGAGGGTATCGCGCTACTGCAAAGTACCCCCGGCGTGTCGGCAGTGTTGATGGACGTGATGATGCCGCAGATGGATGGGTACGAGGCCATGCGCGCCATTCGGGAGCTGCCGCAGTTCAAGAAGCTGCCGATCATTGCGGTCACCGCCAAAGCCATGAAGGGCGACCGCGAGAAGTGCCTGGAGGCCGGAGCTTCCGACTACATCACCAAACCCGTCGATCTCGAGCAGCTCCTCTCGCTGCTGCGAGTCTGGATGTATGGCTGAGTCGTGGCCAGGAACGTAGCAGAGAGCCTCAGTGAGGTAGAAGACCTCGAGATAACTCTTCTGCTCGAAGGCGTTTACAAACAGTACGGCTTCGACTTCCGGCACTACGCGCGAGCGTCGCTTCGACGCCGGATCCTGCGGCGGGTCGAGGCGGAAGGCGTGGGCTCGATCTCGCGCTTACTCGACAAGGTCCTGCGCGATCCGGACAGCATGGAGCAGCTGCTGCTCACGCTCACCATCCACGTGACTGCCATGTTTCGCGACCCGGAGTTTTACGTCGCGTTTCGCTCCAAGGTGGTCCCGCTGCTCAAGACGTACCCTTTCATCCGCATCTGGCACGCGGGCTGTTCGAGCGGTGAAGAGGTCTACTCGATGGCCATCTTACTCGAGGAAGAGGGCATCTACGATCGCTGCCGCTTGTACGCGACGGACTTGAGCGAAGCCGTGTTGCGTACTGCTCAGACCGGCATCTTCCCGCTCTCGCCGATGAAGGAGTACACGGAGAACTACCTGCGCGCGGGCGGCAAACGATCGCTGTCGCATTACTACAAGGCGAAGTACGACAACGTGCTCTTTAGCCCCAGCCTACGTCAGAACGTGGTCTTCGCGCAGCACGACCTGGTAACTGGCGGCTCGTTCAACGAGTTCAACGTCATCCTGTGTCGCAACGTCATGATCTACTTCGACAAGATCCTGCAGGACCGTGTGCACGGGCTGATCTATCAGAGCTTGGCTCGGTTCGGCGTGCTGGGGCTCGGGCTCAAGGAGTCCTTGCGATTCACTCCGTACGAAGGGCAGTACAGCGAGCTAGATTCGAGTCAGAAACTCTACCGTAAAACTCAGTGACGAGGTTTTCTTGGTCGTGATTGGGACATCGCTCGGCGGACTGCACGCGTTGCAGATAGTGTTACGTGCGCTGCCCGGCGGTTACCCTGACCCGATCGCCATCGTGCAACACCGGGTGAAGTCGGCCGAGTCTGGGCTGCGGCAGCTCCTGCAGCGAGCTTGCGCGCTCGAGGTAGTGGAGCCGGAGGACAAGGAACCGCTGCGACCTGGCGTCGTTTATCTCGCGCCGCCCGACTATCACCTGCTGGTCGACCGCCGAACGGCGGTTCTATCGACCGAGGGCCGTGTGAACCATGCGCGCCCGTCCATCGACGTGCTCTTCGAATCGGCCGCAGTCGCCTTTGCAAGTCAGGTGACCGGCGTGGTGCTGACCGGCTCCAACGAGGATGGCGCGCGCGGGGCGCTGCTGATCCTGCAGAACGGGGGTCGGCTACTGATACAGGATCCGAAGCAGTCGGAAAGCGGCATCATGCCTGCTGCAGCGCTGACGCTGACGGGCGAAAAGCGCTGCTACACGCTTCACGAAATCGCAAGCGAGCTCGCGAGTCGCTGAGGCGCGGCTTGCCCGACGAGCGCCGGGCCGCCTGGCGGCGGTGGCACCCGGCCGGGAGTGCGGAGACTTCCTCGAGCGCTGCTCGATCGGGCCGCCTCGCTCTCGCCGCCCGGCCAGATTCGCGCCCTGGTGAACGTTTATGGACGGATTGTGCAAAGTGCGAGTCTCCGGCACCTGAATCAGCAGACGGCAACAAAAGGCTACGCGGCTTTGCGAGTACGCGTCACAATCTGATGGGCAGCTCGGCGCACGCCGCTCGGAGCGGGTCGACTGTGCTGAGCAAATTCGCGTCGGGCCTCAGATTCGCTGACCCGAATCGGAATGTGGGCAACGGTTAAGAAACTTGCCACCCGAGATGTCGGGTGCACGTCTCTATAGTATCTCAGTCGTTGAATCGGTTTGGTCGGTCCGAGTGACACAGACCCCGGTTTCGCAGGTGGCAACGGCTCGGACTCGGTAACCCTCAGTGAGGCCTCAATGAAGTATCGCAGAAGCGTCGCAGGTTCAGCCTTTCTCTTCGCCCTCTCAGCCGCCTCCGGCGCCTCCGCAGTGGGCATGGGTAACGTCACCTTTACCCAGCAAGAGCTGAACACGCCCGTCGCGATGTTCGACGCTGACCTGTTCACGACGGGCCCTAGCGGCAGCAACACCGCGGTCATGCTGCGGGACGTCATGGTCATGCTGGGCTCGTACGACAGCGGCAAGCCGCCCGGTGCGATCCACATCTTCGACGTCAAGAATCCAAAAGCGCCGAGGCGGCTCGCGACCCTGAACAATACGCCCGAGACGAACGCCCTGCGTGAGCAGCACGCCATGCCCGTCGCCGTCATCGACGGCAAGGACATCATGGCGATGCCGACGCTCACGGGCATCAGCTTCTGGGATTTCACCGCGCCGTTGGCCCCCAAGCCCATCGGGTCGCTGAATCTCGCGGGCGTCAACGGCGGCGACTACGACAACGCCGCCTGGCAGATCGCCTGGTCGTGGCCCTATGCCTATGTCGGGGGCACGGGCAGCGGCGTGTACGTCGTCGACGCGCGGGACCCCACCAAGCCAACGCTCGTCCGGCGCATCCTGCTGAGCGAGCTGGGGAACTTCCGCATCGGGCCGGTCTACGCGGCGGGCAACTACATCCTCGTCGGTGGCATGGACCAGGGTCCGACCAAGATCTCCGTACTGGACGTCAGTTCACCCATGCAGCCGATGTTGGTGGCCACGGGTGCCGCGCCCACGGAAATGTATTCGATGGTCGTGATCGGCGACCAAATCTACGGCGCGGGCGCCAGCGGCAAGTACGCGTTCCTGAAGTGGACCCCCACCGCGGTGACCAACGTGGCCGCTCGCACGTATGGCAGCGACAAGGGTGGCTACTGCAGCTACCAGGACTCCTTCATCTTCTGTGGTCAGTCGACCGAGGGGTATCGCAAGATCGACGTCCGCATGCCCGCAGCTCCGGTGCAGGCCCTTGCCGGCGACATTCCCAACGATTCGGGAGCGGACACGGATTTCGCGACGGTTTTTGGCAACGTCGTCCTGCTCGGCAATGACCACGGCACCGGCTCGGCCTTCTTCCCGCATACCACGGCTCCGGATACGACCCCCCCGAAGCTCGTCAAAGCCTATCCGTCGGACCAGGAGGTCAAGCAGCCGCTGTCCACCCGCATCACACTGTTCTTCTCGGACCAGATCGACATCGCGAGCATGACCCCCGCCAACATCATCGTGCGCAAGGTCGGCGGCGCCGCGATTGACGGTGTGTTCTCGTATTCGTCGCTCAATGCGGTGTCGTTTGGCCCCAAGTTGCCGCTCGACGCGGACTCGACCTACGAGGTCGTGGTCCCGGCTGCAGGGCTGGCGGATATCGTCGGCAACAAGATCGTCGAGCCAGTCCAGGTTCGCTTCTCGACCGGCGCCACTATCGCGGGCGGGCCGAGCACGGGCGGCCAGGGGGGTGCAGGCGGCGCGGCGGGTAGCGGCGCGGGCGGCGCAGCAACGGCGGGTGGCGGAGGAGCAGCGGGCGCGGTCAGCACGGCTGGCGCGGGCGGCAGCGGCACTTCGACGGCAGGTGCAGCCGGCAGCGGCACGGCAGGTGCGTCTGCCGGCGGCGCGGCGGGCGCCCCCACCGCAACGGGCGGCAGCACGGCCGCCGGTGGGACAGGCTCCAGCGCGGCGGGCAGCTCTGCGGGCGGCCCCCCGTCCATTCCCACCACGGGCGGCAGCCCGGGTGCCGGCGGTAGCGCAGGTGCTCCTCCAGCGTCGGCGGGAACGAGCTCTGGCGCTGCAGCGAGTGGCTCCGGCGGACCCGGTGGAAGTGGCGAGAGCAGCGGCTGCGCCGTGAGCGTCCCCTCTGGTGTGGGATCCGCCGGCTTCGCTTCATTCCTCGCAGCTGCTCTGCTCATGGTGGCGCGCCGGGCACGCGGCCGCGGGAGGTCTACAAAAGGATGAGACTACTACGCGCGCTCGGAGCTTCTATCTTCGCGCTGGCCGTGGCGAGCCCCGCCGCCGCGGCCATCACGGTCCAGCTCGAACCGACTAAGCCCGTGGCGGTCGGTCAGCCCACGACCTTCCGGGTCGCGAAGGTGGAAGGAGCCAGCGGTACCGTGATGTACCGCTGGAACTTCGGGGACGGGACCCTCACCGATCCTTCGCCCGAGTCGCAGGTCACGCATACCTATGCGAAAGCGGACCACTACACGGTCATCCTCCAGGCCGTGGACGATGAGGGCGGCACGAGCGTCATCGCCAACCAGCTGGCGCACTACCCGCTGACAGCTCGCCCGCCCAGCAGCTCCTCGACCATCATCTACGACGCGACCACACGCCGCGTCTGGAGCGTGAACGAGGACAACGATAGCGTGAGCATCGTGGACGCGGACGCCCTCACGCGTGTCCGTGAGATACCGGTCGGCAAGCAGCCCCGCGCGCTCGCGCAGGCGCCCGACGGCAGCGTCTGGGTAGCCAATCAGCAGTCCGACGAGATCGTGATCCTCGATCGCATGACGGGCGACAAGGTTGGCGGCGTTCGTCTGCCCTACGCCTCACAGCCACGCACGCTCGCCTTCGGGCCGAGCGGCAAGGCCTACGTGTCGCTCTTCGCGACCGGTAAGCTGGTGGAGATCGATGCAACGACGCGCAGTGTGAGCCGCGAGCTGGTGCTCGGACCAACGCCTGCGGGCGTCGCCGTAGCCGATGACGGCCGCGTGTTCGTCACGCGCTTCATCTCGCCTGCCGAACACGGTGAGGTGTGGGTCGTGTCGCCGGACACGTTCACGTTGAAGAGCACCATCCAGCTTCCCTTCGATCCCGGTCCCGATACGGAGTCGTCCGCTCGCGGCGTGCCGAACTACGTCTCGGCGTTCGTCATTTCGCCCGACGGCAAGCAGGCCTTCGTGACGGCCAAAAAGGACAACGTCGCCCGCGGGCCGCAGCGCGATGGCCTGGCCATGAACTCGGACAACTTCGTCCGTGCGATCATCTGCAAGATCGATCTCGCTACCGAGAAAGAAGTCCTCGACGACCGCCACGACATCGATAATCGCTCGTTGCCCATGGCCGTGGCCTTCTCGCCGTGGGGCGACAACGCTTACATCCTGGCGCAGGCAAGCAACTGGGTCGGCATCACGGACGCTTACACCCTGCTGAATCTCAGCGGCGTTCGCGAGGTTGGAAGTGCGCCGAGCGGGCTCGTCTTCGGGCCGGACGGCAAGCTCTTCGTCAACGCCTTCTTGTCGCGCGAGGTGATCGCCTACGACATGAAGCTGTCGCTCTCTTCCGTGGACCATCAAGTTCCCGCTCCGCTGGCGAAGATCCCGAGCGTTGACGTAGAGCGGCTATCCCCCCCGGTCCTGCTCGGCAAAAAGGTTTTTTTCAACGCAGCCGATCCGCGCATGACGGACGACGGCTACATGAGCTGCGTGAGCTGTCACTTCGATGGGTTGAGTGACGGCCGTGTTTGGGATTTCAGCGACCGCGGTGAGGGCTTGCGCAACACGAAGTCACTGTTGGGCATTCGCGGTGCGCTGGCCGACGGCCGCGTCCACTGGAGCGCCAACATGGACGAGATCCAGGATTTCGAGCGTGACATTCGCGACAGTCTCGAGGGCGCAGGCTTTATGCCGTCTGAAGAGTGGCTGGCGCGCAAGGCGGACACCTTCGGCAAGTCCTCCGCGGGGGTAAGCCCGGAGCTCGACGGTCTGGCGGCTTTCTTCGAGTCGCTCGACAAGGTTGGTCGCAGCCCGTTTCGCAACCCCGACGGCAGCTTCACGGCAGCAGCACGCGCGGGCCGTCAGGTCTTCGAGCGCGCCGGCTGCGGCGCGTGTCATTCGGGACCAAACATGACGAACAGCGCCGCCGGCGGTTTGTTCGACGTGGGCACCAGCCTTCCCACCTCCGGCAAGCGTCTAGGTGGCCCGCTCACGGGCATTGACACACCCACGCTCAAGGGGCTGTGGCAAACCGCGCCCTACCTTCACGACGGGCGCGCCGCGACGCTCCTCGAGATCTTCACCAGGTACAATCCCGGTGACAAGCTGGGCGTGACCAGCAATCTGACACCCACGGAGC
>DASQDA010001030.1:0-8561 GCA_035634435.1 Polyangiaceae bacterium | reverse complement strand
GCCCGTCGAATACCCGGAGGGCTCCATCCCGCTCACCCACGGCGTATCCGGCAAATCCGAGCAGGTGGCTGAGCTCGTGCTGTTTCTGGCCAGCGAGCGCGCCAGCCACATCAGCGGCACCGAGGTGTGGATCGACGGCGGTCAATCGCTCGTCGAAGGCTGAGCGCTCGCGCTACTCGCCGACTGCGCCGCGATGCTCCGGCAGGCGTTCCTTCGGCTCCGAGAGGCCTTGGGCGGCGTCGACCAGCGCGAGGTGCGAAAACGCCTGAGGGAAGTTGCCGACGAGCCGTCGCGCGCGCGAATCGTACTCCTCCGCTAGTAGCCCCAGGTCGTTGCGTAGCGTCAGGAGGCGTTCGAAAAGCCGCTGCGCCTCCTCGCGGCGGTCGAGCAGCACCAGGTTATCGACGAGCCAGAAGCTGCAGGCGAGGAACGCACCCTCGCCGCCCTCGAGGCCGTCCAGCGCTGGGTCCGTGCGGTAGCGCTGTACCAAGCCATCGACCACGAGCTCGCGCTGGATGGCCGCAACCGTGCTCTGCACACGAGGATCACTCGCGGGCAGAAATCCAACCAGCGGGATCAGGAGCACCGCCGCGTCGAGCTCGTCGGAATCGTAGGACTGGGCAAAGGCGTTCTGCTTGACGGAGAAGGCGCGCGCGCACACCTCATCGTGGATGCGTTGCGCCAGTGCGCGCCAGCGCTCGGCAGGACCCTCGAGCCCAAAGTGCTCCACCGCTTTGACGCCCCGGTCGAACGCCACCCAGGCCATCAATTTGGAATGGGTGAAGTGTCGGCGCGGGCCGCGCCCCTCCCAGATGCCCTCGTCAGGTGTGTCCCAGTGGTCCTCCAGATGGATCAGCAAGGCACGTTCGAGGGTCCAGCCACTGGCGTCATCGATACCGGCAATCCGGCAGCGGTGCATGGCGTCCATCAACTCCCCGAACACGTCGAGCTGAAGCTGATTGTACGCGCCGTTGCCAACGCGCACGGGCTGGGAGTCCTCGTAGCCGGGCAGCCACGGTAGCTCGGACTCCGTCAGACGCCGCTCGCCGGCGATGCCGTACATCACCTGGATTTGCGAGGGGCTCCCCGCCACGGCGCGCAACAGCCACGCGCGCCAGGCGCGAGCTTCGCTGGTGTAGCCGGCCAGGAGCATCGAATAGAGAGTGATGGTGGCGTCGCGCAGCCAGCAGTACCGGTAGTCCCAGTTGCGACCGCCTCCGAGCTGCTCGGGCAGAGACGTGGTGGGCGCTGCGACGATGCCGCCCGTGGGAGCATAGGTCAGCGCCTTCAGCACGATGAGCGAACGCTGAACGGCCTCACGGTAGCGTCCGGAGTAGGTGGAGAGCGCGGACCACTGAGACCACCATTGCTCCGTCTCGCGAACCGCCACTTCCGCGTCGACGGGCTCCGGCTCGTCGCAGTGAGACGGGTGGAAGGTCATCACGAAGGGCACACGCTCCCCTGCGGACACCTCGAAGGCGGCCACCGTCCTGAGATTTTCGCCACGGAATGGCACCGGCGTGTAGAGGTGCAACATCTCGGGGCCTGCGATGGCGGTGAGCCCCTGCGCTTCGCGGGTCACCCAGGGCACGACGTTGCCGTAGTCGAAGCGGATGACGAGCTCCATCTGCATGCGCACCCGGCCGCGGCGCCCTTCCACGATACGCACCACGTCCACGGCGGCGGAATGCGTGGGCATGCAGTCGATGACGCAGACGACGCCCTCGTCGGTCTCGAACTCCGTCTCCAGGACGAGCGTCTCGCCCCGATAGCGGCGCCTCACCTGCCGCACCTCCCCACAGGGACTGAGCAACCAGCGACCATGCTCGGGTCCGCCAAGCAGCGCCGCAAAACACGCCGGCGAATCGAAACGCGGGACACACAGCCAGTCGATGGAACCCGCCTTCGAGACCAACCCTGCACCGTGACAGTCACCGATCAAGGCGTAGTCTTCCAGCGGGGCGCTCATGGACTCAGTTCTTGAAACGCGTTGCCGCGGGCTGCAAGTGTGCAGCGCGCGGCAACTTGCCCCGAGCAGCTGGGTGCTCAGCCCGGCGCGGGCTTCGGTGCGCCGAAGATGTTCGCCGGCCGCTTTTTCTCGGTGCGATCCTTGTTCCGCTTCTCGGCCCAGGTCGGGATGATCAGCCGCTGCCGCGGGGGCAGCTCGCGACCAGCCAGCACCGCCTCGATCTCGGTCGCGTCCAGCGTCTCTCGCTCGAGCAGGGCTTGAGCCAGCAGATCCAGCTTGTCCTTGTTCTCGCTGAGCACGCGCTTGGCCACCTGGTACTGGGCCTCGACGATGCGCCTGACCTCTTCGTCGATCTCGCGCGCAGTGTCCTCGGAGTAGTCCTCGCGACGCGACGACATCTCGCGTCCCAGGAACACACTCTCCTCGTTGTCGCCGTAAGCCACCGGCCCGAGCTTCTTGCTCATGCCGAGCTCACACACCATGGCGCGCGCCAAGCGGGTTGCCCGCTTGATGTCGTCCTGAGCACCGGTCGTGATCTCCGAGAACGCGACTTCTTCGGCGACACGCCCACCCAGCGCCATGGCAATGCGCGCCTGGGTTTGGGTCAGGGTCATCAAGTGACGATCCTCCGTGGGCAGGAACATCGTCACGCCGAGGGCGGCGCCGCGCGGGATGATCGAAACCTTGTGCACCGCGTCGTTGCCCGCGACGAGCTTGCCGACGATGGTGTGCCCGGCTTCGTGCCAGGCCGCCGTGCGCCGTTCCTCGTCACTCATGACCATGGAGCGGCGTTCGCTACCCATCAGGACCTTGTCCTTGGCCAGCTCGAAATCCTCCATGGAGACGGCCTCTTTGTCCTGTCGAGCGGCAAGCAAGGCCGCTTCGTTGACGAGGTTCTCCAGGTCGGCCCCGACGAAGCCGGGGGTACCGGCAGCGATGATCGAAAGATCGACGTCCCCGAGGAGCGGCACCTTCTTGGTGTGGACCGACAGGATCCCTTCGCGACCACGGATGTCGGGACGCGGCACCGTGATGCGACGGTCGAAGCGACCGGGCCTGAGAATGGCAGGGTCCAGCACGTCCGGGCGGTTGGTTGCGGCGATGATGATGACGCCTTCGTTCGACTCGAAGCCGTCCATCTCGACCAGCAACTGGTTCAGCGTCTGCTCACGCTCGTCATGGCCGCCGCCGAGCCCGGCGCCGCGGTGGCGTCCCACGGCATCGATCTCGTCGATGAAAATGATGCAGGGCGCGTGCTTCTTGCCTTGCTCGAAGAGGTCACGGACGCGGCTGGCGCCGACGCCCACGAACATCTCCACGAAGTCGGAGCCAGAGATGCTGAAGAAGGGCACGCCTGCTTCACCGGCAATGGCGCGCGCCAGCAAGGTTTTACCCGTGCCGGGCGGTCCCATCATCAGCACACCCTTGGGGATGCGACCGCCGAGCCGCTGGAACTTCTTGGGATCCTTGAGGAAGGCGATGATCTCTTCGACCTCGTCCTTGGCCTCGTCGATGCCCGCCACGTCGGCGAACGTGATCTTGTTCTGCGACTCGTTGAGCAGACGGGCTCGGCTCTTACCAAAGCTCATGGCCTTGCCGCCACCAGCCTGGAGCTGCCGCATGAACAGATAGAACATCACGATCACGAACAGCATCGGCAGCAGGATGGTGAGCACGGGCGTGATGAACGACCCTCCCTCATCCTTCTGGTACTTCACGCGGACGTTGTTCTTGATCAGCTCCTCGGCGCTTGCCTCGGAGGGGCCGACGGTGCGGCCGCGCTCGAGCTGACCCTTGGAGGTGGGATTCTTGATCGTGAACGTATAGTCACGGTCCTTGATCTCGACCTCGTCGACGTGTCTCTGATCCCGAGGCGCCTTTACGAGCGCCATGAAATCACTGTATGGAATCTCGGCCCGCTGCGGGCCATCCGGGTCGTTTAAAAAACGCCAGATAGCCAGGAAGGCAAAAATCAGAACGACCCAAAGAAGGAGCGTTTTGTGCGGCTGCTTCACCCTTCAACCTCGGCGCTGCTTGTAGAAAAGCGTCTGGCAGGAGCATGCCACCCTTCACCCCCTTCGTCGATGGGTCGGGGCTCAAAACTCCGCAGTGCGCGCGAGCGTGAGCGCCGCGCGCGGGGCCCGTCAGCGTGAGGCGTTCGGCCCCGTTGGCGACGTGGAGCGTACATCCAAACGACCCGTTTCCAAGTCGAGAGTAATCTCCGCGTCAGCGCCGATGCGAATGCGGGCTGCGGAGGAGCTCCCCTCGAGCAAGCGTCGCACGGCATAGCGCTGAGCACGGCCAAGGCTCACCCGTTGTCCGTGCGCGTCCTTCAGCTCGATGGCAGGCCCAGCGCCGATTTCATCGGCCAGCGCCGTGAGATTGCCCACGATTCCCGGCGAAAGTTGCTCGAGCAGCGGCAGGAGCTCGTGGCGCACGCGGGTCCGCAAAAAACGCGGATTGGCGTTGGATGGATCCTCAACGTGGGGAACGGAGTGTCGGGAGAGGTGCGCGCGAATGTCGGCGCGGCGCGCGCGAATACAGGGCCGGATCAAGTCACCTGCCCGAGGGGGTAGCACAGACAATCCTGTCGGACTGGTGCCCCTCAGCAGACGCATGATTACGGTCTCGGCACGATCGTCGGCGTGGTGGGCAGTGGCGATGCGGCTGCAGTCCAGGCTATTGGCGGCAGAGCGCAAGGCCGCGTAGCGAGCCGTGCGAGCGCGCGCCTGCAGGTTTCCGCCGGGGGGCACCACCACTTCGGAGCGCGTGAAGCCGATGGCAAGGCTGCGGGCGAACTGCTCGGCCAGATCGAGCTCGGCACGGGCTGCTTGGCGCAGCCCATGATCGACGCCGTGCGCAGAGAGACGAAAGCCGTGGCGTTGCCCGAGGCGGAAGAGAACGTGCATCAGAGCCATCGAGTCGCCACCTCCAGAGACAGCCACGAGCAGGTGCTCGCCGCGGCCTACCCCACACTCGTCGAGCAGGGTTCGCCGGGTGAGCGTGAGCAGGGTAGGAGGATGCGAACGCGCCATTGCCTCGAGTCCAACAATGCCGCGTCGCCTAAGCCGAGGCGGCACGCTCCGCAGCCGGCGCAGGAACGAGGGGCAGATCGCCGAGAACCTCGTTGAAGCCCAGTGAGCTGGCGCCAAGCTGCGTCAACAAATGCTGAAAGGCCAGCTCCGCTGCATCGCGGACGCTGGGGGCACTACCGGTGAGGGCCTGCAAGCTCGTGACCCCCAGATCGCGGATGCCACAGGGCACGATATGGTCGAACAGCGCCAGGTCGGTGCTCAGGTTCAAAGCGAACCCATGCATGGTTACCCAACGGGAGATCTTCACGCCCACGGCGCCGACCTTGCGCGGCTCGCGCACGGCGAGCTCGCCAGGCCACGCGTGGGGGCTTGCCAGATCCACCCACAAACCGATGTAGCGCTCGATGCTGCCGGCTCCGATGCCGAAGTCCGCTAACAGCCGGCCCATGATTGCGGTGAGATCGCGCACGTAGCGGCGCACGTCACACCGATCGGGCGAAAGGTCCAATATGGGGTAACAGACGAGCTGACCGGGTGCGTGGAGCGTGACGTCACCGCCACGGCCGGTCTGAACGCGCTCGATACCGGCCTCGGCGAGCCTCGCTTCGGTCAGCAGCAAGTGCGCAGGCTTTGCCCCGCGTCCCAGCGTGATGACGGGCTCGTGCTCGACGAACAGGACACGGTCGGCGACGGCACCCTCACGGCGCGCGGTCATCAACTCCTCCTGAAAGGCGTGGACCGGCCCATACGACCGGCGCCCGAGCCAGAGGCCCTCGATGCTTCGCGTCACGCTGCTCTATGTGCCAGCGAACGGGGGCCATCGCCAGCCGCGCGAAGGCTTCGGAAAGCCCTATTCGGGGATTTCCACGCCCGACTCGCGCTGCTCCTCCCGATGCTGGTCGATGCGCTCGACGAACACCGCCGCGACGTCGGGGTCGAACTGCGTGCCAGCACAACGCTCGATCTCGCTGACGGTCACTTCGTGCGGTAGCGCACGGCGGTACGCCCGGCCGCTCGTCATCGCATCGTAGGTGTCAGCTACCGAGATGATGCGCGCGACCAGCGGAATATGCTTGCCCGCGAGGCCCAGCGGATACCCCTTACCGTCCCAGCGTTCGTGGTGCAGGTAGACGCCCGGGATCACCGGCTGCAGGAACTTGATGGGATCGAGTATCTCCCGGCCATGGGTGGGGTGGCGTTTGAACACCTCGTACTCGTCCGCGCTCAACTTGCCGGGTTTGTTCAGGTTCAAGACACACCCGATCTTGCCGATGTCGTGCATCAGGGCGGAGTGCCGCACGATTTCGATCAGGTCCTCGCCAAGCCCCAGCCAGCGCGCGAGCGCCACCGCGTAGACGGCGACCCGCTCCGAGTGACCCGAGGTGTAGCGGTCCATCTTGTCGATGGTGCGGGCCAGGCTCTGAATCGTCTGCTGGAACGTTGCCTGGAGGTCCTCGTAGAGGCGCGCGTTTTCGATGGCGGCAGCGGCTCGCGAGGCGGTGATGCTCAGCAGCTTGCGCTGCCCCTCGTCGAAGCGTCGGCTGGCTGTCAGTGAGACCGCGGCGATGAAGCCGAGCAGGCGCTCCCGCATCTTCAGTGGGACCACACACACGCTGGCAACGGAGCGCCCCGGATGGCGCAGGAAGAGCTCGCGCGCACGCGCCCCGTGCTCCACGAGGGGCGCCCCAGCCTCCAGGCGCTGGCAGATGGCAGGGGCAGCGAGCTCACCGAGCTCTTCGGCGTCGGCTTGCGTCAGGGGCTCGGCCGCACAGAAATAACGTTGCAGATACTGCCCCTCGCCGTCAGCAAGGTAGACGCTGACGTAGTCGGCGCGCATGTCGCTGAGCGCACTTTCGCCCAGTGTCTTCACGACTTCGTCGAGCGAGAGGCTGGCGGCGATGGCCTCGGTTACCTTGTACAGCGACAGCGCCTCGCGCAGCCGCAAGTTCTCGGCCGTCAGCCGGCGCTTTTCGAGCCCCCGCTGCACGATGTGAACCACTTCCTCGGCCTTGAAAGGCTTGAGAATGTAGTCATAGGCACCGCGCTTCATGGCGTCGATGGCCGTCTCCACGGTGCCGAAGCCGGTCATGATGACGGTGACGGTATCGGGATGGGTACGGGTCACCTCCTTCAGCAGATCCAACCCACCCATGTTGGGCATTTTCAGGTCGCTGATCACCAGATCGTAGCGCGCACGCTCGAGCTCGCTGAGCGCGCTTCCCCCGTCCTCCGCGGTACGGACGATGTAGCCCTCCATCGAGAGAAAGTCCGCAATGATGTCGCGGATGAACTTCTCGTCGTCCACCACGAGGACGCGAGGCCGGTCTTCAGAACAGGCCGACTCGAGTAACGACATTAGAGAGGAGACGGGGCGCCCAGCAGCAGGCGAGGACGTCCAGTCACACTACAATACCAGAACTCAAGGCTCGCGCCCGCCTCAGGCACGGCTCCGCTGCCCAAGCAGGCCTCCCAGGCCGCGACCAGGAGGGGGCTCGGGATCGTGATTCTGCAGGTAATTCAGGTTGAAGCCATTGATCAGCGCGTGGGCCGCTATAGGTCCGAGCAGCGAGCCGGTCGCGGCGAACACCACGCCGAAGAGGAGCCCGACCACACTGGCCCAGCCGACCCAGGCCCAGCGGCTGGGTCCGCGCATCTGATGGACGAAGCCAAAGAGCAAGGCTTGCACCCACAGCCCAAGACCCGGCTGGAGCAACCCCCGAAACAACAGCTCTTCACCGACGCTGCTCAACAGCGCCACGATCACGATCGCCGTTCCGCTCAAGTCACGCGCAAACGGCCGCAACGCACGAGCCAGCTCCTGGGCCCAGGCAAAGCGTTCCACGAGACGACGCGTGATGACGATGACCAGCGCGCCGAGCGCTACGCCGAAAGCCAGACTGTAGAGGTGCGCAACGGCGGTCGGTAGCCTCAACCATGGCGAAGGATAAGTCCACACGGACCGTCCCAGCCACAACTCGGAAACGCCGAATGCCAGGGCCGCCATGCTGGCGTAGGCACCGGCTAGCAGGCTCCAGCGCAGCATCCCTCGCGACTATGCCACAGGACGGCGGTGCTGGGATCGCTCGAGCGGCGATATCTGGCGCATGCGGGGAGAAATCCGACTCACACCTGTAGCCGGTGAGAACTCTCTACCTTGGCCACTGCGTTTCCGAGTAGATTCGCTCGCGTGGAACCCGCCAGGGACGACGCCGAAGCTCTGCGCCGCTTCGAGGCAGCGCTCGACCTCGTGGATATTCTGGCGCGCCAAGTCGGCCGTAGCGTGGGCGGGAGTGTGGAGCTCGAGGAGCTGAAAAGCTTCGGTCGCGAAGGGCTGCTCGACGCGGCGCGCCGCTACGATGAGAGCCGGGGCGTCCCCTTTCGCGCTTACGCCACTTATCGGGTCCGTGGCGCCATCTTCGACGGCGTTCGCAAGCTATCGCGGCTGCCACGGCGTTTGCACGAGAGGCTCAACGGGGTGGCCGCAGCCAGCCGCGTCAGCGAGGGCGCGCTCGAAGATCTGAGCGCCGCGCAGCGAGCAGGGGCGCAAGCAGCCCAGG
>DASQDA010001029.1:0-5065 GCA_035634435.1 Polyangiaceae bacterium | reverse complement strand
TCTTGACGAGATCTCGGATCGTGTAGTCGCCCTTCCCTTCCATGTTCGCGGGGCGCGTCTCCAGCGCGACGACGTGAGGTTGGCCGAGCTGGAGCTCTGCCGAGTCCTCGATGGTGACGATGCGCTCGTCGGAAGGAATGGCCGACGACAGCACGTTCAGCAGCGTGGTTTTACCGCTGCCGGTACCGCCCGAAATGACGATGTTCTTCTTGGCGATGACGCTGCGGGTGAGAAACTGGCCAATCGCGGGGGTCAGGGCACCGAGCGCGTACAACTTCTCCAAGGTGAGCGGAACCTTGGCAAACTTGCGGATCGTTATGCACGAGCCCTTCAGCGCAAGCGGGCGAATGATGGCATTGACGCGTGAGCCATCGGGCAACCGCGCGTCGACCAGCGGCGACGACTCGTCGATGCGGCGGCCGAGCGGCGTCACGATGCGCTCGATGACGGCTCGCACGCGATCGTCGTCGGTGAAACGGGCGGCGGTGCGCACCACCTTGCCGTTTCGTTCCACGTAGATGGTGTCGGCGTCGATCACCATGATCTCGCTGATGCTCGGGTCCGCGAGAAGCTGCTCGAGGGGTCCAAGGCCCAGCGCCTCGTCGGCTAATTCGCCCACCAGACGATCAGCGTCGAAGCCCGGCGGCAACTCGGCGTGCAAAGCTCGAACGATACGCCGCAGCGCGGTCAGCACCTTGGGCCTGAACGAAGGATCGTCCAGCCGAACGCCGTCGGTGGTCGCGAGATCCAGGTGTTGCAGCAGGCGTCGGTGGATCTCACGGCGAAGCGCGGGGGCTTCGCGCTCGGTGGCGGGCTCGGCGAGCACGACCGCTTCGGTGCGCGCGGCAGCCGGCGCGACAGGGGCAGCCGTCGGAGCCTCCGCCAGCGGGCGTGGCGCGCCAACGACCGACAGTTGCGGGCGCCCAGCTGGCGGTGGGGCTGGCGGCACGGGCGGCAGCAACGTGGGGGGTGGGCTCGGGAGCGCGGAAGGCAAAGGCTCGTTCGCCGGCAGCGCCTGCTCGCCGGTGGGCCGCACGTAGAGCGTATGAATACCGATCAAAATCGGTGTTCCGTAGGGCACGTCCGCCGCTTCGCGCAACAGCAAGCGATCGCCCGCCAGCGTGCCGTTGCTGGAGACGTCCTCCACTCGCAGTACGTCTTTGGAGAGATGCAAGAGCGCGTGACGTCGTGAGATAAGCTGATCGGGAACACACACGCTACAGTCGGCATTGCGACCGACCGAGAGCGGACCGCTACCGAGCAGACGTTCGACGCGCCGTTCGCCGTTGTCCCGTTCGATGACGATTTCGACGTTCATGGCGGCGGCGGAGCGGCGGGGGCCGCCCCCTCCGAAGAGCCGATGTTCTTCTCCCAGACGCGTGTGCCGTTCAGATCGCCGCTGTACGCCCCGTAGTCCTCGAGCGCACGGTCGATGATTTCTTGAGTGCTCTTGGGCACCGACTCGACGATGCTGGGCACCACGAAGATCACGCCTTCGACCTCGTCGCGCGCGTCCGAGTGGCTTCCAAACAAGAGCCCGAGCAATGGAATCTCGCTCAGCAGCGGCAGGCCGTTGACGGAGTGACGCTGCGTCCGCGAGCGGATGCCGGACAGGACGATGGACTGGCCGAGCTTCAAGGCGACCAGCGTCGTCAGCTTCGAAACGTTGCGCCCCGGCAGATTCGTCCCGGCCGCCACCGTGGGGGTCAGATCGGCCACCTCCGCGTCGAGGCGGATCTCGAGCTCGCGCGTCGCCGGATCGAAACGTGGCAAGACGGTCACATTCGTCCCAAACGTAATTTGCGCCAGGCTCGCCGACAGCCCGGTCGCGATCACGTAGTTTTGTTCACCACCGCTCGAGAACGTTGCTTCCGAGCCGTTGGACGTGATCACCGTGGAATGCTTGAGCACCTTGGCCCAGCCGTTCGACGCAGCAATGTCGAGTCCGGGCAACGCTTGGCCCACGATCTGAGCCTGAGCGGAGGTAGCAGCTTGGCCGGCACCCGCGTAAAAATCGTGCACCGCGTTGAACTGAGCGACGCCCGGTCCGCCAATACGCGTCGGCCAGGTAACGCCGACCTGATAGCCCTTGTTGCGGTCGAACTGCACGAAGAGAAAATCGACGCGAACGTTGAGCTTGCGCTCGGCCGCCGCACCACCCAGCACCACTAGCGACTCGACCTGGCCTGGAAACAGCTTGCCGATCTGCTCGATGCGCTTCAGCTCCGGCTCCGTGCTGACTCCGCCCTCGATGAAGAAGCGCGCCCCAACCCGCCGCACGCGCACCCCCGTGGTGCCGTCCAGCAGCTGCAGCAACTCTTTCTCGACGCTCTGCATCGGACGCTGAAAGACGTTGATCGTGTAGTTGACCTGGGTGCCGTCCTTACGAATCAAGAGCAGCGTCGTGGAGCCCGCTTTCTGCCCGACCACGACGAACTGCGTGGAGTCGGGAGTGAGCCGGACGTCGGCCACGCCGCGCACGCCCTCGGAGTAGCTCTTGACGTTGGTGGCCGGCACCGTCTTGTTCTCTCCTACGGAGAGGTTGAGCTCCTCGTTCTGCTCCAGTAGCGGCTGCGCTGGCTCGGCCGCTGGCACCTCTTGGGCGCCGCGAGGGGCCTTGTCGGCTGGCTGTGCTTCGGTCAACCGAGGCACACTGACCAAGAAGGCAACGCCAGCAGCGGTGGCGAGCGCCGTTCGGAGAAAGCTCGGCAGCTTCATCGTGTGCTCGAAGGTTCGATCTTCAGCGGACCGCCGCTCTGCGGACGCTGTGCCTCCGCCCGCAGCTTGGTGTCGAGCAGCGCCGAGGCTTTGACGTCGGGCACGTCACCCTGCGTCCACGGATCCTCCGGGTTTCGTACGGCAACCGACAGCGTGCCGCGTTCCAGGGCCAGGCTGAGCAGCTGCGCCTCCTGCAGATTGAGGCTCAAGGTCAGCACCTTGCCCCGCCCAAACGGATTGTCGCGGCTCTTGGGGTCGTTGGTGGTCGCCGCCTGGGTCTCGCGACCAACGGCAAGCACGAGCACCCTTTGCAACAGGACCGTCGCTGAACGCTCCTGCTCGCCCTCTTTGTTCATCGTGAAAATCACGTCGACGTAGTCGCCCGGTCGGATGAGCGAGTTGGCGTTGCCGTCGTCGAGGCCGGACGACGTCCGTACCGCAACGGCGCGCTTGCCCGGCTGCACGAGCGAGCTCAGCTCGCGGTCCTCGGTGGTGATCGCCAGATCGGTCCACAGCAACGTTTGCTGCGGGCTCACGGCCGTGGCCGCAGCCAGTCCGATGACCTTGGCCCGCTCACCGGCTTTCACGGCCCTGTCCTCCACGTACGCCGCCGGGACGAGGCGCGTGGCCAGCATCTCGTCCTTGATGACCGCGCCGCGCTCGATGGGTTTCACGACCATCAGCAGCTCGATGCGCTCCCCGCCGGACACCTCTTGCTCGAAGCGTTGAAGGTAAAGAAGCAACAGCGCTGTGCCAAGCAGCGCTAGCACGAGAGATACGGCCAAAGCGCGGCGATTCACGTCATCTCCTCGATACGAATGCTCCACGGTCCTCGCGTGAGGACCGTGGGAGACGCGCGTCGACGGCGATCGGCGACGCTTTCATGGGTCCCTGTAAGCACCAGCTGTGTCGCATGTACTCAGGACCGAGTCCACCTCATTGAGTGGCGCCAATGTTGCCAACTTCCGTCGCTTGCTCCTTGACCTTGTCTGTGACGGACGTACCAAAGGTCTTGTAGGCGCCGATGCAGAACAAGGCCACCAGGCCGACGAGGATGATGTACTCGACCATGCCCGCCCCGCGCGTATCCTGAACCAGTGCCTTCGCTGTCTTGATCATTGTTATCGCCTCGTTATTGATTGTATTCGTGTAACTCGGGAGAACGCTCCCTCGGAATGCGTAGAACGCGCGAACCTTCAGCGGATGCGAATGGGTCCAGACGCTTTCTGGCGCTTGGGTTGCCGGAGAGCCTGCATTTCGAAGCTCTGATTGAAGAGCACGAGCTCGTCGCTCTGGCCCACCCGAAACCGCGCGCTTGGGCTGCGCGGACGCAGGCGCGCGTTCGGCGTGGTGTCCAACGTGAGCTCTACGGTCTCCTCGGGTGCGCTCCGCAACAGCACGTGTGCCGTGCCGGTGGCGTCGGTGCGCGCCACCTCGCGACCTAGGTAGAGCACCGGCAGGTGTGCGCCTTGCTCGGCGCGCACGGCCACCACCAGCGTGCGCTGCGTGGGCGGACAGCTGACCACGTACTCGGGATGCCGCCCCTGCTGGGCGACCTGGCGCAGAATGACTGCCAGCGGCGACGTCGGCGAGCGGTAGCCCTCCGGACATGTCACCTGAATGCTCAGCACAGTTCCCTCGGTGCCACGTATCGCCAGCGTGACGAGCCCCGCCTGGTTCGACGCGCCGATGCGTTTGCCGTTCAAACCAACGAACGCCCCCGGCAGCGGCCGACCAGGGTCGCCCTGTATGCGAACTCCAACGCGATACTCCGACGTGGTGTCACGAGCAGCGCAGCTCGCGAGCGCACCCAGGGCGACCGCGAGCGCCGCAGCGCGGGCTCCAACCGGGGACGTCCAGAGAAGGCTCACGTCTGCCTACAATTCACGGTTCGTGCCGCCCGCCGCCAACGTGACCCCGCGCCGGCGTCAGGCGATTTGCGCCGAAATCGTGTCAGGGTCGGCGTCGAGCACGAGCCGACGGCAACCGCCGGTTGGCGGCCGAGGGGTGCGGCTGACAACCGACGGTTGGCAGACTACGGCGTTCAACAGGTGCGGCGGAGCGCGGTCACGCGCGTTTGCGGCGTGTCTTGACCGGTTTCGGATCAGGGGCGTTGTCGAGCGACGCTGCAAGTCGCTTGGGTGCGATGCAGCAGTAGCTCTCCCGGATGAGAGATGCGACTGCTTGCCATTCGAGGATGCGGCCGTCCAGGTAGACGCCAACCCACCCTTTGTGGCCAACGTAAGGGGGAACGAAGAACTGCTCAGGATCACCCGCCACCAACAGGCCCTGGACGGGGAAGCTCGACTTCAACCAGAGCGAAGGCCGCCCGCCCTCAGAGTTGCCC
>DASQDA010001028.1:0-4508 GCA_035634435.1 Polyangiaceae bacterium | reverse complement strand
CGGCTGCGCGGGGTTGCTGCCACGATAGCCGCTGGGGTGCTCCCCAATCCGACCGTCGTGGTCGAGCATCAGCGGTCGCTCAGCGGGGCGAGAGAGGGCGAGACGACCCTAGGCTTGTCTGTGCCCATTGCTCTCGGTGGACGGCGCGGCATCCTGCGGAATGCTGCAGCTGAGCGCACACAGCAGGCTGTGTTCGATGCCCAGGCGACAGTCTTCGACTCCGCGCTGCAATTTCGCGAAGCTTACGTGATTGCTGCATTGGATCGCGCCAGAGTGGTCGTGCTCACGGAACAACAAGCAGAGCTCGACGCGCTGAGCGCTACCATCCAGGAACTGGTGAAAGGCGGCGAGACTGCAGGTTACGACCTGATGCGTCAGCAGGTTCATGCGCGCGTGCATCGGCGCAAGCTGGACTCGGCGAAAGCTCGGGCGGAGGCGGCTCGAGCACTGCTCGAGGCTTGGCTCGGGACGTCCATCGAGCTTCCTCCAGCAAGCGAGCTCGCTACGTCCGCAGCAGGGGAAGAGCCATTGACCAACCACCGCGCGCCAAACCACCCACGACTCCGCGGTCTGGAAGCCGAAGCGCGCGCCAGCAGCCTCGAGAGCCGCGCTGCTCGCCGCAAGTGGGTGCCGGATCTGGAGGTCTTTGCAGGCTACCGAGGCACCACGTTTGCAACCGATACCGCTCACGGGATCGCGCTCGGGCTGCGCCTCCCGCTGACGCTCTTCGACCATGGGCAAGGCGAGGCGGCGCGCGCGGACGCCGAGCAATCACTGGCTCGCTCCACCGCGGCGAGCCTCCGGCGACAGCACGGTGCCAGACTGAAGTCAGCCCACGTCGAGCTCGCGGTGCTCTCCGCCAGCGTCAGCGAGGCGGACACGGCCGCTGTCGAGGCAGTGACTCTGCAACAGAAGGCGAAACAACTCTATGCCGCCGGGGAAACGAGCATCACCGAGCTCATCGAGGCGTTCGGCGCGGCCGAAGAGGCGCGCTTGAGTCGCCTCGTGCTGGCGGAAGAGATCGCGGTCGCACGCCTTGCCATGATGCGAGCTGCCGGCACGCAGTTCGACGCGGCGCTGGACAGAATTTGCTCGGCTCCTGCTGGAGCGACCCGATGAACCCTCTGAATGGATGTGTGATCTTCGTCTCACTCGTCGTCGCCGCCTGCGACCGCTCGGCAAGCCACCAGCACGAGCACGGCCCCGGAGGATCGGCGGCCGAACACGCAGCAACTGAAGAGCCCGAGCCCATCGCCATCACGCGCTGGTCCGAACACTACGAGCTGTTCGTCGAGCTGCCCCCGCCGAAGCCGGGAAAGCCGGTGCGGTACCATGCGCATGTGACGCGTCTTGCCGACTTTCAGGCGGTTTCGGCAGGAACGTTGCGCGTGCGCTTCAAGACCGCCAGCGGCGTGGCTGCAGAAGGGAGCAAGACGGGCGTCAAGCGCGCGGGGATTTTCGTATTCGAGAGCGCCGCACCAGCGGCCGGTGTCTACACGCTCGAGATGAGCTACGAACACGACGGCCAAGTAGACGTCTTCGACGGTGGCTCCATCATCGTGTCCGACAAGGTGCCCGCGGTAGCGGAAGAAGCTTCTGGCTCTAGCATCGCCTTTCTGAAGGAGGCGCAATGGAAGGTTCCCTTTGCAACCGCCTGGGCCGCGGAACGCCCGCTCGCCAAGGAAATGGAGCTTGCTGCGACGATCGAGCCTGCAGGCACGGATCAACTCACGCTCGGAGCTCCGACGGCCGGGCGATTCTTCCACAATCCCGAGCTTTCGCTGGCCGAAGGCACGCGCGTCAAGAAGGGCGATGTGCTCGGCACCATCTCGCCAACGGTCGCGGGGGACGACTTTGGCCGCCTGCAGCTTGCAGTCGAGGAATCACGGCTCGGCAAAGCTCAAGTGGAGCGGGAGATCGCGAGGGTAGAGCCGCTCGTCCAGCAAGGCTTGTTGCCGGAACGCCGACTGCTGGAGCTCCGCAATGAGCTCGAAACGCACGCAGCTCAATTGAGGTCGGCGGGGGGCCGGCTCGGCCGCGTAACGGCTCCAGGAGGCGCGGGAGGGCTCACGGTCAAGTCGACGCTAGAAGGGCTGGTGTCGCAGGTGCTGGTGCCGAACGGCGAACCGGTGGACGCAGGAGCCGCTCTGGTGCGCATCGGCGGAACGGATCACCTCTGGGTCAGAGCGCGGTTCGTTGCCAAGCCTGCCTCGAGCCTGCTCGGGGCCAAGCCCTCCGCCGTCCGATTACCCAGCGGCGAGTCGACGGACCTCGAGAAAATCGGCGCGCGCTTCCTGTCGGCGTTGCCAGTCGTCGACCCTGTCTCGCGGATCGCCACTTGGATCGTCGACATCGCTCCTCCTGCGGGCGAAGAGGGGGCGACTGGAGCTCTGAGCAACCTTCGACCCGGGGCGAGCGTCGTGCTGTCCGTGCGGATCGGGGAACCCAAGGCGTTGCTGGCCGTGCCCCGGGGCGCCGTCGTGGAGATCAACACCCGGCCCTACGTTTTCGTGCAGACAGACGGCGAACACTTCGAGAAGCGCGCCGTCACAGTGGGACAGGCAGATGGTCCGTGGGTGCACGTCATCAGCGGCGTCACCAAAGACGAACGGGTTGTCGCATTGGGTGGGTTCGACATTCACCTGGCGGCTCTGATGGGCTCCGTCGAGTCACACCGTCATTAGGACTCGACGCGCATGTTCGACGCTCTGATCCGAGGCTCGCTCCGACATCCGTGGCTGGTCGTGGCGGCCGCCTTGCTGCTCGTCGGCCTGGGTCTCTTCGAGACTTCGCGCATCCCGCTCGACGTGCTGCCAGAGCTCTCTGCGCCTTCAGTGACCGTCGTCACCGAAGCAAACGGTCTGGCACCGGAGGAGGTGGAAAAACTCGTCACCATTCCCCTTGAGCAAGCGCTGAATGGTTCTTCCGGCGTGCGTCGACTCCGCTCCTCGTCGGCTATTGGCATCTCGCTGATCTGGGTGGAGTTCGAATGGGATGCCGCGCCGCTCGTGGCGCGGCAGATCGTGGGCGAAAAGCTTTCGGCAGCACGCTCTTCGCTGCCGGCCGGCAGCGAGCCCGTCATGGTGCCTGCCTCTTCCATCATGGGAGAGATCATGTTCATCGGCGTAACCGGCAAGGAGGGTGTGTCAGGCACTCAGCTGCGCGACGCCGCAGAGTGGCAAGTCCGCCGCCGCCTGCTCGGCGTGCCCGGCATTGCGCAGGTCGTTCCCATCGGCGGCAGTGTCAAACAAGTCGAGGTCGTCCTTTCGCCCGACAAGCTGATGCAGCACGGCGTGGGGACGGATCAAGTGCTGCAAGCCCTGGATGGCATTTCTGAAAGCACTCCAGGCGGCTTCTACGTTGCGGGCCAGCAGGAGTATCTGATTCGTGGCGTCGGCCGCCTGACGTCCATGGACGCGTTGCGTCGAACGTTCGTTCACGAGCGAGATGGGGTTCCCATCACGCTCGCAGACCTGGCGGTCGTCCAGTTCGGCGAAACGATACGTCGCGGCGAGGCGGCGGTCGACGGCAAGCACGCGGTCGTGCTCAAGGTGCAGAAGCAACCGCAGGCCAATACCCTCGAGGTCACCCGGCGTCTCGACGTTGCGCTCGACGACATTGCCAAGTCGCTTCCGGCGGGCATATCGCTGTATCGGAAGGGCTTCCGGCAGGCTGACTTCATCCGAGTCGCGCTGGACAACGTGATGACGGTGCTGCGCGACGGGGCCATCCTCGTAGCGATCATCTTGGCACTGTTCCTGATGAGCTGGCGCACCACGCTCATCTCCTTGATCTCGCTCCCCTTGTCGCTCTTGGTAGGCCTGCTCGTGCTCCGGTACAGTGGCGCTTCCATCAACGTCATGACGCTGGGTGGCTTCGCTATCGGCATCGGTGAGCTGGTTGACGACGCCATCATCGACGTCGAGAACGTGTACCGCCGCCTACGTGAGAATGCGCTCGCTCCGAGCGAGCGCCGGCGACCGCTGTTCGATGTGGTCTACGATGCTTCTCGAGAAATCCGCAGCTCGGTCGTGTATGCAACGGCCATCGTCTTGCTGGTGTTCGTGCCGCTGTTCTTCTTGAGCGGTATCGAGGGCCGATTGCTTCGGCCGCTGGGTCTCGCCTATGTCACGAGCATCGGTGCGTCGCTGCTCGTCGCGCTCACCATCACGCCGGTGCTGTGCATGTTGCTGCTTGGCCGCCACACCAACGAGACTCGCCCGGAGCATGATGGCTGGCTCGCACGTCGGTTGAAGCAGCTCTACGGCCCGGTCGTGACCTTCATGCTGCGGGTCCCCCTCAGGACTGGTATCGTCGCCGCGGCCGGAGCCATCGCGGCGGTCGTCGTGCTCGGCTCGTTCGGGCGCTCCTTCTTGCCAGCGTTCAATGAAGGCTCCTTGAACATCGCCGCCGCCACTGCGCCCGGCACATCGCTCCAGACCTCGGATGAGATCGTCGCCCGGCTCGAGCGTTTTCTCGTGAATCACCGCGCCGTCACTTCCGTCATC
>DASQDA010001027.1:0-3981 GCA_035634435.1 Polyangiaceae bacterium | reverse complement strand
CGATGGCGTGATGATGGACATCTCGCCCGGCGCCTACGGCAACAATCCGCTCGGCAGCAACGAAGGTAAGGGCCATGCGCAGAACCCGGCTACGGGCAAACCCTACGCTCCCAAACGCGTGAAGCGCGGCGACTTCACGCGTGTGCTGGCGGAGTTCTGGTCGGACGGGCCCGCCTCCGAGACGCCGCCGGGCCACTGGAACACGCTCGCCAACCACGTGACCGAGCATCCGGAGTTTTCTCGGCGGCTGTTCGGAGACGGCCCCGAGCTTTCGCCGCTCGCGTGGGACGTGCACGCCTACCTGGTGATGAACGGAGCGGTGCACGACGCCGCCATAGCGGCCTGGGAGCTCAAGCGGAAATACGAGAGCGCGCGCCCCATCAGCTTGATCCGTCATATGGGCGGGCTCGGCCAGCGCAGCGACCGCAAGGCGCCCGCCTATCATCCGGACGGTTTGCCCTTGGTGCCCGACCTCATCGAGGTGATCAGCCACGCAAGCTCGGCTGCAGGCGAACGGCACGCGCACCTCCGGCGCTACGTCGGCGAGCTGGCGGTCCGCTCCTGGCGCGGGGAGCCGGGCGACCGTGAGCGCGAGGTCGGCGGCGTCGGCTGGCTGCGCGCCAAAGACTGGATCCCCTATCAGCGGCGGACCTTCGTGACACCCGCCTTCCCGGGCTACGTCTCCGGCCACAGCACCTTCAGCCGAGCCGCAGCCGAAGTGCTCGCCGAGCTCACGGGCAGCGCGTACTTCCCCGGCGGTCTCGGCAGCTACACCTTCGAGCCTGGCTACTTGTTCTTCGAAGAGGGCCCCAGCGAGGTCATCGAGCTGCAGTGGGCCACCTATTTCGACGCAGCCGACCAGGCCGGTCAATCGCGCCTCTGGGGCGGCATTCACATTCCCATCGACGACCTCGACGGCCGCCGCATCGGCGCCGAAGTCGGCAAACGCGCCCTGGCCCGCGCCCAGAGCTACTTCGACGGCAGCGCCCGCTAAGCTCGAGCGCGTCCGACGGCGAGTCAGTGAGTGAGCGATGAGCGCCGCGCGCCTGGCGCACGCGAGGTGGCCGACGCACCACCTGCGCTTGACGCTGCCAGCACACCCGCCAATCGCGAAGCCACCCGCTGCGTCGTTGCGCCCTCTGGACGTCGTTTTCACAACCAGGACGTCTCAGCGAACGGTCGCGACGACGTTCGCTCGAGGATGGCGCTCAGGAGCGAAGCAAACGCGCATGTTACAAGACACACATGTCTGCGCCGCCATTCTGGCAGCTCAGTCATCTGTCTGACGCTGCACTGGTTGCCAAGCTGCTCCCCTCGCGCAGACAGCCGCTCGCCAGGCCGGAGCACGTACTCGAAACGCCGGTGTTCGCCATCGAGAGCGAAAGCGGCCTGCAACCAGCGTTGGTACTTGGCGGCATCGTGTCGTGTGCCTGGTTGGCATGCTCGCCTATTGTCAGAAGAAAGCGCGCTGGCTCGTCGCAGTGCCTGGCGGACTTGAAATCACGGAGCGGCGCCGCACCCGTTGCGTACCGTGGGCGGACGTGCGCGTGATTTTGGACCTCGGGCGTCTGGGAGCGGGACCCGGTGCGAAGCGGTACTACATTGAGTTTGGCGACGGTGCCGCTTTCACGTTCCTGGGCGACACCGACGCCATGGACCGACTCGAGTCGCTGCGCGAAGGCTGGCGGCAGCAACGGACGAGCGCTTGAGGGGCACAGCAGATTGCTCCGTCCGCGCGATGCTTGCGTGCCTCGGCGAAGCCCCCCTCGCTTCCTCGAGATGCTGCAGAGGTGTGCGCGTGCGGTCATATCCCCAATCACGCAGTGTCGCTGCAATATTCCTCGAGGGTGGGTCTGGGCCGCCGTGTGAGGCGACGATCTTGAGCAGCGCCGCAAGAGCGTGATCGCTGTGACGGCTGGCGGCATTAGACACACTGAGCACGCGGTGCGATCCGCGCCGCGGCCAAGTCGAGCCCCATGAACCTTCGAGCCCCCGAGTTTACGTTCGCCCTCTTCACCGCTGCCATCGCACTCTGCGTTCTTCCCGTCGGATGCGGCCCGGGAGACGCAGGAGACGGAGTTGAGCCGGGCAAGCCTAACGCCGGTGGCGCGAATGCCCGTGGGGGCGCCAACGGCACCAGCGGCGGAAACCCCAGCGGCGGCAACAACGCGGGCGGCAGCGGCAACACCAGCGCGAGCGGCGGTTCGGGCGCGGGCTCCACCGGAGCGGGCGGAACCCCGGTAGGAAACCCTGGTAGCGGAGGCACGGGAGCAACGAGCGCAGGCGGCGGCAGCGCTGGGCTGGCGGGCCACGCGGGAGCGGCAGCAGGCGGCTCTGCCAACGTTGGCGGATCGCCCGGCGCTGGGGGCAGCGCGAACGGCGGAGCCGGCAAAGGGGGCAGCCCAGCAGTGAGCGCGGGCGCAGCCGGAATGGCAGGCGCTGCCGCGGGTGGCACGGGCTCGAGCGGCATGGGGGGCGTCGCCGGAAGTAGCAGCGGCGGGGGCGCGGGCGCACCCGTGGTGTCGAAGGCGCCGATCGGCTGGGCCTCCGTCAATGCCGACGGTCAGAACGGCACTACCGGCGGCGAAGGCGGCCCCACCGTCGAGGTGCGCACCGCCGCGCAGATGGTCACGTATGGCGAAGACAACGCCCCACGCGTGCTCCGCATCATGAATGACATCGCGGGGCAGTTCGATCTCGGCTCCAACAAGACCGTCATCGGCGCCACCAACGACATCACGCTGACTGGTGGCCTGGGCATCGCAGGAACCACGACTGCCCAGCTCTCCAACGTGATCGTGCGCAACCTGAAGGTGAACGGTGTCGCCTCCGAAGAAGATGCGATGGACATCCGCCGAGCGCATCACGTGTGGGTCGACCACTGCGAGTTCTACGACGGCCCCGACGGTAATCTGGACGTCGTGTACGAGTCGAGTTACGTCACCATCTCCTGGACCAAGTTCTACTACACGGCCAACTACAAGCCTGCTGCCGGGGAGACGGAAACCGCCCAGCACCGCTTCTCGAACCTGATTGGCAATGGCAATGGCAACATCCAGGACAGAGGCAAGTTGAGGGTCACCTTCCACCATAACTGGTGGGCGGAAGGCGTCATCGAGCGCATGCCGCGCGTTCGATTCGGCGAAGTTCACGTCTTCAACAACTACTATTCTTCGTCGGGCAACAACTACGCCATTGGCGCGGGCGTGGAAGCGAAGATCGTCGTCGAGAATAACTTCTTCGAGAACGTCAAAGACCCGCACATGTTCTACAGCGACGAGCCCACCGCACGCATCGCGGCTTCCGGAAACGTGTACGAGAGCACCACCGGCAAGCGCGACGCGGGCCAGGACCGTCCTTTCGTTCCGCCCTACCCCTACACGCTCGAACCGGCAGCGGCGGTCAAGGCTTCGGTCATGCAGGGCGTGGGGCCCCGCTGACCGGAGCTGCGGTCGCGGCATTCTCTTGACCGGCTTCTTCGCTCAAACGGGCAGGGACCCCCTCGCCAGCGAGCGGGTTTGTCCTAGGCTTTTTCGGACGCGTTCCGCGTCGGAGAAGCGATGGCCGCAGCGAAGAAGAAAAGTAAGAAGAAAAACTCATTGGTCGGGAACATCAATCGGCGAAAGAAGGCCGGAAAGAGCAGGCCCAAGTCGCGCTCCAGCGTCTCCCCCTCCGCTTACGAAGACATGCAGCAGGGGTGGCCACGGAAAAAGCGTGGAACGCCTGCCAAAAAGCCAGCTCGCCAGCGGACCTCATCCGCGCGCAAAAAGGCGCCTCGAGCAAAGTAGCGCCGTGAGTGCATTCCGCCGCGCGCTCGCGCAGAGAAACCCCGATGCCGCTGGGCGCCGCTGGTTGTTCGTCCCCTATGACCAGCTCACGGACGAGCTCGGTCCTCTCGCCCGCGAAAGTGTGCGCGAGCTCGGCATCGTTCTCATCGAGAGCCCTCGCAAGGCGTCGTTGCGCCCTTACCACCAGCAGAAG
>DASQDA010001026.1:0-3079 GCA_035634435.1 Polyangiaceae bacterium | reverse complement strand
CGAGATGGCGACGCGGACGCACAGCACCTGGAGCATCCAGCCTGCGTCGAGGTAGCGATCGTCGTACAGGATGGCGACCAGGGTTGGTCCAAACACCACTGCGCCCCCCAAGACAGGCTGCGTCAGCAGGTCGAGCCGCAGCCGCGCTGAATAGTAGACGGCGCCGAGCTCCTCAGGGCGCTCGCGGACCGTCGCCGTCAACATCCCGTAAACAACGGAGTGCGTCATCCGCTGAGTCACGGCGCTGATCGCGGAGCTCAGCAGTCCAGCAATGCTGTACACACCGAGCGTCGTCAGGTCGAGGAGGTAGCCGAGGAACAGGCGGTCGGCCTCCTGCGACGCAAACGTGAAGGCACTGCTACCGAAGACCCATTTCCCGAAGCCACGCAGCTCTTTGGCCGCTTCGGGCTCGATCTGGAAGCGGTGCTTGCGGCGCGGCTGCAAGAAATGACTGCCCGCCGTATAGAACGCGACGGCCGCCGTCCCACCCGCTACGAGCGCCCACACGGAGGGTGAAAGCACCGCCCACACGATCATGAGGATCGTGCTCGCCACCTTCGTGATCAGCTCGAGCACGACTAGCGGCGCGCGCTGAACGCGCCGCGCCAGCGTCATCGTGGCAGTCGACTCGAACCCCTCGATGAGCGTCGCGAGCGCCGAGACGGCGAGCAACGGCCCAAGCACCGGCTTTCCGTAGAGCATCGACAGCGGCCAGGCGAGCCCGCACGAGACCACGAACAGAAGCCCGCCACGGATGATGTGGACGCTCCAGGCGGTATTCAGAAAGCTGGGATCGTCGCCGCGCGGGCTGCGCATCACGCAATGCCGGATGCCGACATCCGACAGCATCAAGATGCCGTACATGTAAACGCTGACAATCGCGGTAAGACCGTACGCCTCAGGGAACAACAACCTGCTGAGGATCAGGTTGTTGAGCAGGCGCATGCCTTGATTGCCAACGTGGCCGACCAGCTCGATGACGGACGCTCGCACCGCAAGCTCGCGCAGCTTGCTGCGCGCGGTCGCCTTCGCTGCCGCCGTCGCGGAGCTGGCAGGGGCGGGCTCAGCTTCGATCATCGGCACGCTGACTCCGCGACGGACCGAGCAAGCTCTCGGCTACCTGCAGCAGCTCCGGCGGAGCATTCAGAGAACCGAGCACCACATCGACGGGCACGAAGTAAGCCGACAGCGCAGGCATGTGTTCCGTTTACCGGCACGAGCATTCGCTGCTTTATGATGCCGGTCAATGGCGGGCCTCGCCGCTAACCCTGATGGTTGTGCAGCCGAGTGCGCGCCGGCCAGCGAGCAGAGGGCCCTCGCAGTGTGGGCGGACGACTGCGCACACTTCAGGCGTGGCGCAGCGCCTGTATCTCACCCGGCTCGCGACCAGAAAAATGCGCCGCATTACCGAGGGCGGCCCGGCGCCGTCGCGCGGCAGGCACGAACCATCGAGGTGAGGCGGCCTGTTCCGACCTGCACCGCGGCCGAACCAAAGTTCGGCCTTTTCGGAGCGGGACACGGGACTCGAACCCGTGACCCCGAGCTTGGGAAGCTCGTGCTCTACCAACTGAGCTAGTCCCGCGGAAGGAGTGCAGCGTATAGCGCGGACCGCGGGCCTTGAAAAGCCTCTCGGAGCCACCGCGGAGCAACGGACGAGCCTTGACCCCACCCTTGGCCCTGGCCTAAAGGCGAAGCCACGGGATTTTCCGTCACCCGAGAGCACTTCGATGAAAATTGCGACCGTCTACTCCGCGTGCGAATGCCAGGCACGTCTTGGGGCCGACCTCGACGTCCAGCGCGTCGTCACCCGCGGATGGGCCGCAGATGCGCGACGCGGCGAGGAGCTCGTCTCGCCCGCCCACAGTATCGCGCCCGAGCGTCCCCGCTTCGATATCGGCTGGATGTGCCCGTTTTGCACGCGCAACGTGCTGCGCTCTTTCGACACCGCGAACCTCGTCTACAAAGAGACGCTAATAGCTGGCTGAGCTCGGGCCTCGGCTCGTGGCGGGAGCGAGCGGGCCGTGCGGACGTTCAGGCGGCGCGCAGCTTCGCTCCGCCGTTGCTTGCGTCGGCTGCGAGCAGCAGTGCGCGGAGGACGCGCGCCCGAGCGCCGTCGCCCGCACGCTCACGAAACCACAACGCCTGACGCAGCGCCTGGCGCGCTTCATCGTGACGCCGCATGCGCCAGCACTGTGCCGCGTAGAGCGTCCACAGGCGTGCGTCGTCACCCGCTTGAAAGCTTGCCTCACGCAAGAGCAGCATCGCCTTGCGGTCGTCACCGCGTCGGCGCCAACGCCGGGCTTGCTGTACACGCACGTCGACGGTGGGCTCCGTGGAGCTCTTGGGCACGACGAGACGGGGACGCTGCCTGGACATTGCTGCCAGGGCTTGCGAACGCCATGCCAGCCTCGAACATGCGTGATTTGTCCAACTTCGGAGGCGCGCGGCGTCGGGGACGACATCCCTCGGCTCGGGACGCTTCTGAGCAGGATGGCCGGATTGCGCTTTGAAAACGACGAGATCTTCCCCGATCGGGCGGAGCAGGTGCGCACCGCCCTCCGAGCTCAGGTGTCAGCGGAGCTTCAGCTGCGACCGTCAAAGACCTGACGCGCGCCGCCCTGCGGCGGCATGGCAGGCGCCCTGAGCTCCGTCGCAACGCGGATGTACTCGTGGGTGAGTGTAGCGAATGTAGTCGCGGCGGCGTGAGGTGACGCCTCGAGCTCACCACATAGCTCTGCCAGACGTTGCGCCCCAATGGCAAAGCAGCTCCCCTTGAGTCCATGGGCTGCGTCGGCCAGCTCCCCTGGCTGCGCGTCGGCGACAGCCCGGCCTATACGCGCTAGCTGGGCGGGCGCGCGCTCGAGAAACAGGCGTGTCACTGCGCTGCTGGCGCCATTCACCGCCGACGCAGCTCGGACGCCGCGTTGCGAGGGCGCTGTGGGCGTGAGCTCGTGCTCTGGGGAGGGGCACCAACGGCGCAGCATCTCGTTCAACGCTGTGAGCCGGATCGGCTTGGTCAATGAGTCGTCCATGCCCGCCGCCACAGCCCTAGCCCGCTGTCCCGCCGATGCGTCGGCAG
>DASQDA010001025.1:0-1927 GCA_035634435.1 Polyangiaceae bacterium | reverse complement strand
AGGCAAGCTCGAGCGCCGGCGGGTGGGCGACACGCATCGGCCGCCGCCGACGCCGTCCGCCTGGGAGACCGTGGTGCGTTTCATCGAGAACGCCGACGGTAACTTCAGTACCCTCGAAGTGGAGACGGGTGATCGCTCTGGGCTGTTGCTCGCGCTGTCGCAGGCCTTGTTCCAGCAAGGCGTGCAGATCATCGGTTCGCAGGTGAAGACCGTGGGTGGGCGTGTTTACGATCGTTTTCACATCGTGGAGCTCGACAACTCCGCGATTGGTGCGCCGCGGCGCCTCGAGATTCAGGTCGCCATCCTCTCGGCGCTCGACCCGGTCATGGACCAGCGACGGGTGACGGCCGTCTGAGAGCAGCTCCCCGGCGCGAGAGTAGCAGACAGCGGGGGGCGTCTCTGACCGAGACGCTTCGCACACTGCGGTCCCAAGACGGGATGCGATCTGCCAGCTTTCGGTGCGTATCAATTCGATAAAGCGGCCTTAAAGGCGAGGTGAGGCGCGCGGGTGGGCGGCGGCATGGGGCGTGCTGGTACCCGGCCGTGAACGACACCCGTGAGCGGCTGCAGCAACAGGTCGAAGAATGGTGCGCGGAAGCCAAGCGCCTTGGCGATTGCGGAAGAGACGCGGACGCCCTCGCCGTTTACCGCCAGGCGGCGGACGCGATGCCCGGCGCTCCCTGGCTCCAGCAAAGAACGGCTGAGCTGGCTCGGAAGCTGCACATGAGCGAAGTGGCCATCGTTCACTTCCGTCGTGCGGCAGCCGCCTTCCAAACCGCAGGCTTCCAGAAGCGCTCGTTCACCCCGCTGCGTGCGGCGTGGACGGTCGCCCGGCATGCTCTGCCGGATTCGACGCCGCTCTTCGTGGAGCTGTCGCGCGAGCTAGCCGAGCTGCAGACCAGCCTCGGATTGGCCGCGGACGCGAGCGTCACCCTCGAGTATGCCAACGAGGCGCTTCGGCGCGCCGGCGTGCGCGATCTGGTGGCCTGAAATTCGAGCGCGGGGCAAGCCGCCAGTCGTGTATCGTGCGTGAGCATGGCATCGGCTTTGGCTCGGCGGGCCGCGCGCCTGTTTTGCTTCGGATTCCACGGCCAGAGCGTCAGCCCCGAGCTAGCGGCGCTGATCGAGCGCGGTGCGCGGAGCGTGATCTTGTTTTCGCGCAACGTCGACGAGCCTGCCGCGGTGGCAGAGCTGACCGCCACCATTCGCGCGCGCTCGGCCGAGCCGATCAGCATCGCCGTGGACCAGGAAGGCGGCGCAGTGCGGCGGCTGCGCCGTGGGTTCAGCGAGCTACCCGCTTTTCGCGTGCTGGGGGACCGCAACGACGAGCAGCTGGCGCGCGACGTGGGGCGGGTGGTCGGACGCGAGCTCTCGGCCGTCGGCATCGATTGGAACCTGGCGCCGGTGCTCGACGTGGACACGAATCCGCAAAATCCCGTCATCGGTCAACGCGCCTTGAGCAACAACCCAGAGGTCGTGGCACGCTTGGGTGTCGCCTTTGCTCTCGGCATACAAGACGCCAACGTCGCCGCCTGTGCGAAGCACTTTCCTGGGCACGGCGACACCGAGCTCGATTCGCATCGAGATTTGCCGCGCTGCGACCACGGGCTGGAGCGCCTGAGTGCCGTCGAGCTAGTTCCATTCGCAGCGGCAGCCGACGCGGGCATCGCCAGCTGGATGAGCGCGCACGTCGTGTACTCGGCGCTGGACGCTGCGTACCCCGCCACGCTCAGTCGAGTCGTCTTGCACGAGCTCGGTCGCGGTCGACTCGGCTTCGAGGGTCTGGTCGTCAGTGACGATCTCGAGATGCAAGCGATCGTCGATCACTTCGGTTTCGAAGACGCCGTGGTGCGTGGTCTTCAGGCAGGCGTTGACCTGTTCTTGGTGTGCCACACCACTGAACGCATGCATGCGGCCATCGACGCGG
>DASQDA010001024.1:0-7476 GCA_035634435.1 Polyangiaceae bacterium | reverse complement strand
GCTCGCAGGCTTCACTGATCTACGGAGCCGACGACCGTCGCGATGTGTCTGCGAGCGAGGTCCCGTTCCGCGAATTGGCGCTCCAGAGCATGTTGGCGCTCTTGCCGCTGGGGTCCGTTCACACGAATGGGACCGCGGTTTGGTTCGATGATCAGCCGCTCGGTGAACGCTTCGAGCTTTGTCCCTCCGAACGGTTCACGTCGCAACCTTCTTTGGCCAACTGCGGAGGTGTCCTGGTCGACCGCGACCTCGTCCTCACCGCAGCGCATTGTGTCACGCTGTGGCCATGCGAACGGCAGCTCTGGGCGCTGGGCTACGCAATCGTCGAGGAGGGTGCGCCGGTAGAGCTCCGTCGTGAAGACATGTATCGATGTCGCTCGATCGCGACGCAGACTCGTGAGGTTACGGCCGACGGCCTGCGCCTGGATCACGCCTTCGTCCAGCTGGACCGACCTGTGTCGGCGCTCGAGCGGCCTGCCCGACTCGCGACGGAACCGCTCCTCGGCGGCCAGCGAGCGACGGTGATCGGCTACCCGAGTGGCCTGCCCGCGAAAGTCGACCACGGCGCGACGGTTCTGGACGCGCGGACGGCCGAGCTCGACTACTTCACGCTCAGCAGCGACACGTTTTCTTCGAGTAGCGGCTCCGGTGTGTTCGATGACGAGGGAAAGCTGCTGGGCATGCTCGTCCGCGGGGGTCTCGACTACGAGTACCAGGAGGAGGGCGCGTGTTTTGTCGCGCGAGTCGCGCCGGCCACGCCAGATCCACAGCGAGCGGAGCATGCGAGCCATGCGGCCAGACCGATTCGCGAACTGTGTCGTTCCGGCTGGCAGAGTGAGCCGCTGTGCGAGCGCAGCGGCCGTTGTGGCGACGGCCATTGCTCCCCCGAGGAGCATTCAGGCGTCTGCGCCAACGACTGTGCCGACGTCTCTTGGGCATCCACTTCCTCCAGACGCGAGCCTAGTTGTGCAGTGGCGTTCGCCAGTCCAGCTGGACCACGCACCGGACTCTTTCTGCTTTTAGCGTCGATGATCCGCAGAGCCCGACGTACCAAGGTACGAGAGTAGAGCCCGCGTCTTAGTGCGTTGAAGCCGTCGCCGCGTGTCCTTCCCCGCGCGCGGCGTCGCTCGATCTGCAGCGCAGTCACCGGACGTTAGCGGCGCCGAGCAACGACATGCCCACGCAATGGGTGAGGTCGTCCTACTTTCCGACTCGACGCTGAATGGGCGCAACTCTCGCGCGGATCGGCCGTTCTGCAGAAGCAAGAAGCTAGACGATGACAAGGCGCTCGACTGCGGTGGTGTTCGTGTTTGCGGCTCTTTTCGCGGCTGCGGCTGGCGCGTCCCAAGGCAGCGCCGGCACCGGAGAATCCCGAGCTGAGTCGGAAGAACGTACCCTTCCCGGCGGCGCCGTCGTGCGTTTCGCTCCCGGCAGCCGCTACACGCTCGGGCGTCCGATCAAGGTTCAGCTCGGCGCCAGCCCAGAACGCACGCTCGCCCAGTCGTTGAGCTTGATGTCCGGCCATGTCACCGTCGAGCTGCCGGCGACCAGCCGTCCGACTAGCGCCGTCTTCATTCAGACGCCCTACAACGTGAGCGCCATAGCCAAGGGAGGTCGCAGCTCGGTGGCAGTCGGTGAAACTCGGACCACCGTCGCTGCCCTGTCCGCCGAAATGCTGGTTGCAACCGGTAACGACTGGCGCGCGATGTCGGCCGGAACCATCCGGGACTACGATCGCGGCGCCGCAGCCGCTGAGCGCGGCCAGCTTCCAGCGCCGCAAACGATCCTGTCGGCGCCGATCCTGCTCAAGCTAGGTGGAGCGCCCTCGGAGGTCACCGCACGGACGTCAGCTGTATCGGGCGCTCAGAGCTACGAGCTCTCGCTGTGGCGCGCCGGAAAGGAGCTGCTCCGCCGCGTTCGCTCCCAGGATGGTCAGTTCACGTTCACCGAGCTCGAGCCGGGCAGCTACGAGCTGAGCTCGCGTGCGCTCGAAGCTTCAGGCATCGAAGGGGCTGAGAGCGCGCGCGCCCTGCTGCGTGTGGTCGGCGCCGTGCCGCCCTCGGGCGCCCGATTCATCAAAGACGGCGTCCGAATGCCTCGCAGCCAACACGTGCGGCTGATCGGCATCGACGGGGTCGAGCTGGCCTATGGAGGCAGTTCGGAGTTCATACCGGCGACGGATACGGTCGGCCTCGTCCGAGGCGAACTGACGCTGGTCCGTTTTCGCGCACAGGGCTCGAAACAGGAGCTGTCCCTGCTGCTCGCGCCCCGCCCCCTCTATGCCGCGGTAAAGATCGGTCCAACTCGCGCACGCTGGCCTCACGACTCGATCACCGTAGCTGTGCGCTTGACCGACGCCGACGGGCAGCCGCTGCAAGACGACGTGCGCCTCGATGCCAAGGTTTCGGTCAACTTGAAGCCGGTCAGCATGCAATGGAACCGCGAGAAGAACGCGCTCCGTGGCATCGTTCCGCGCGTCGAAGAAGCGGGACCTTGGGTCGTTCGCGTCGAGGTCACCGACGAGGACGGCACGCGGATCGCGCACGATTTCCTCGAAATCGCGAAGTAGACTCGACTGGCGCTTGGCGCTGATCGCGACGCGGAGCGCCCTGTGCACCGGACATGACCCTTGCGCGCTTCGCCTGGTAAGGGCGCAAGGCGCGCCACTCGACTTGCATGGACGCGCTGGCGGACACGCCTCTCACAGGCGGACGCGGACCGTGCGTGCAACGAACAGCGCCATTGCCGGCGCGATGCTGACGAACGCGATCGCGAGGCCCGCCAGAATTGCGGCGACGTCGTTGACACTTCGGCGTGCTTGCGGTGGTGAGCGCCTGCGCCGCGTCGCCATCAGCATAGACAGGATGGGCGCGCTGCGCACGCTGGTGTCGGTGCCTCGCGTCATGTTCCTCGCAAGCACGTGCGGAGATTGGCACGACGCGCGGGCACCGTCACGGCCGCAGGCGCGGCGTGGATCACTGGACTTGGAAGTTCGCTGCCGGATTGGCAGGGAAGTAGATGCAGGCCGCTGTGACGGACGGCCCGGAGAGCGCGTGGTCCGGCGGGCGCGAATCAGCCGCGTTCTGTGGAAATCAGCTGACTGGCGGCATCGCGTATCTTTGGCTCTGCGTCCTTGCGGGCGATGGCGTCGAGCGTGGCTCGCAACTCAGCACGCTGTGGCAACCACCTGCCGAGCAATTGTACTGCTTGCATGCGCCCGTAGCCGTCAGGGCTCGACGTTGCCGCCGTCTGCGCGGCAGCGATGAGCTCCGGCGAGAGCGGCCGAACGCTGGCGGTGCCGATCGCCGCGTGCCGCACACTCGCTGTGGCGTCCGACATCGCGGAAGCAACCAGGTGGTTCGCCTCCTCGCCCGGCATCAGGCGCAAGGCTTCGACCGCCGCCGACCGGACAATCGGATCTTCATTCGATAGTAGAGGTTTGATCTCCGCAATCGCAGGTTCGTACGCGGAGTTAGCGATCCCCCGGAGCACCGTAACCTTGTGTTCGAACGACTCGACGGAACGAAGTCGGCTCAGCAAAAAGGCCGAAATGCGGTTCGAGCGCTCCACCTCGCGAGCCAGGCGCAGCTTGCGCGCAAAGGTGCCGAGCCCATAGACTGCGTGCCGCCCCAAGAAGTCGTCGTTCGCCAGTCTCGTCAATGCCTTCTCTGTCACCTCGGACGGATGATCGCTGCGAATCAGGCTCGCCGCCGCTGCCGTACGCAGATCCTCGGACTGCTTCATGTCTTGAAGAATGCCGACCAGCACCTCTTGGCTGCCGCGGGCGTTGGAAGACCCGAGCGCGTTGAGCAGCAGCTCCGCGGCTGGTGAACCAGAGCGAATCTTCGCCTTCGCGGAAGCCACGCTGTGCGGCTGCTCGCGAAAGATGGCACCCAGCGCCAGGAAAAGATCTGAGAGGCGTTGTGCCCGCGCTCGCGATTGCTCGTCCGCAGCACTATTCTTCCCATCCGCCGCAGCCGGCTCCGGTGGTTTCCAGTCTCGCTCCGAGGCTTCGAGCTCCGCGACGATACTCTCGAATGTCATGCCCGCTATGCGCTGCCCATCCAGCTTAACGGGGGACGGAGCGTCATACGCATCTTCACCCACTAGGCTAACCAGCTGCTCGACAGGTAGTTTCGGAGCTGGCGTCCGCACACCCGTTTCGAAAGCGACGCGCTTGAGCGACAAGGTCGTCGTGGATGTCGCGGGCGCGCCGTGCAGAACCTTGGCCCGCAGCTTCTCCGTGTAGTTGCAGGCAATGGGGTTGCGCGCGAGATCCAGCTCTACCGAGCCGTGATGAGACACTACCTCTGTGACGAGGTCGAGGGGGCCCTGCGGCAGGACGACGCCGGGTGGCAGCTTGGTCTTCATTCCAACGAGCGCCTCGTAGCGCGTCTTCCTTTTGCCCCACACGTTGGTGCCCGGCTTCGCGAGGTATTCGACTTCGTACTTGCCGGTCGCGTCCCACTCGAACGTCTTCCAGGTAGTCGCAGCTTTCTGAAGAGGCTCAGGAAATTGCAGAGCAGAACCGATGGTACGCTGAATATTCGCTGCTACTGCAGATAGATTCCGCTTCAGCTTCGTCTCTCGCAGAGCGCCGCCGCTCAGCGTGATGAACACTGGTTCTCCCAACTCACGCGCGAGCGGCTCAATGGCTTCGAAGCCTTGCTCGCCTTGGCCTTCGGCGCGAGCGTCCGTCAGCACCATCGAGAGCTCGATGCGGTTGCCCTGCGCGCTCACGGGTAGGACGATGAGCTTACCGCTCACGCGCAGACCAATCGGCCGCCCTTGCTCCAACGCGCTTTCACTGTTCAATGTGACGGCGTAGACAGAGCGCGAATTGAGAGCAAACGGTGCCGCTGCGCCCGCTTGCGACGAATCCTCCGGCTTCGCGTGTTGCTGACAAGCGACCGCGCAGAGCGAGAGCAGTCCAGCGGCAGCAGCGCCGAGCCCCGACGACTGCGCCGCCTGGAGAACACGAGCTCTCGAAGGCAGCCATGCCGAAGCCATGATCATCGTTGCCTGCCGAAGCTCGTTTCGCTTCATTACTTACCCCTCTTCCCAGACATGGAACCCGCACACGCGGCAGGCTACTGCAGCGCCAATGGCGGCGTGGAGCGACCAAACGTATTCGAGCCCCAACACCGAACCTTGCCATCCCGCTTCATGCCACAACTGTTGCTGTATCCGGCTGTCACCTGGACGAATCCATCCTCTATCGGCGGCGACGCTTGGCCGCACTGATCGACGTCGGCTTGGCAATCACCTACCGTCGTACCCGCTCCCCAGCAGGCGACCGTGCTATCCGTGCGCACCGCGCACGCGTGCGATGAGCCAACTGCCACGTGCGAAAAAGTGCCGGCAGGGGGGGCTGATTGTCCGTAATGATGTCGATTTCCGCACGCGTTCGGCTGGACGCTATCGTCTGCTTTGCCGGCACCCCAACAAGCCAAGGTTCCGTCGGTGCGAATCCCGCAGCTCTGAAACTGTCGTGTGGCAACTTGTTTGAATGCGCCGCTAGGAGGGTCAATCTGACCCGCTTCAGGCACGTTCGGTTCGCACAATGACTCGTCTCCAGCTTTACCCCAGCACATCACGTGCTGGTCGCTTTCCCGAATACCGCAAGCAAAGTACGCACCCGCCGACACCTGCGAGAACTCCTCATCTGGAGTCGGAACGCCGTTGTGGCTGCACGTCGCCCGATTCTGAAGGTCGAGGCTACAAAAGGTCGGGTGCGCCACGGCAACCTGCTTGACCGGACCAGTGGGAACGCCGTCGAGCCCGCCCGCGAGCTCAGGCGGACTGAAGCAGCTGACCAGGCCTTGCCTGTCGATCGCGCAAACGCTGAGCCACGCGGCTATGTCAACGAAGACACCCGCGGGAATGGCCCAGTCCGGCGTGGTAGGCGGATTGCCCCAACATAAGATGTTGCCGCTGTCGTTCAGCGCGCACAGTCCCGCACCGTAGGATGCAATTCGAGTGCCTCGCCACTCCACCGACCCGCCAACAGCATTGCTTCCGCCAGCGGACGCTCCGCTCGCGTTCAACCCTCCGGCACCACCCATGCCGCTTCCCGCAGACCCACCCGTGGACGGCGGCAGCGTGCCACCGCCCGCGCTACCCGCACCTGACGCGCCGGCGCCAGCAGCGGCGTCGCCACCCCCATCATCTGCGTTGGATTCGGCATCGCCGCAGGCCATTGCACAACTCAGCAGTAGGCAGCAGCTGCGTTCTGCTATGCTTGCGCTCATCGGCAAGTTCCGCCGCTGCAAACGGCAATGTTCGAGTAACCGACGGTCTGGTTGCTGTTGCTGCCGCGAAGAACCACTATTAGCTCCGGATACGCCGAAGTCGGCGTGAGCTCGAAGCAGCGCTGGCCGCTGGCAAGGTCTTGCGAGACGAGTTTTTCGAGACCCGCGCCGCAGTTCATGTCGGTACCCCAAATTTCGAGCGAGATACCTGCTCCCATTGGTTCCAGATACACGGCGTTCTTCTGACCCGCGACGAGAGGTTCCTTTAGCGGGTAGGAACCAATGTCGAGCACACGGTCGCGCGGTATGGTCGTGTAGTCGTACGTGAAGCAATAGTTCATCGGACCGAGCTCAGGCGGCTTCGGCTCAGGCGCGCAGGTCCCCGTCATCGGGTTCGCTGCCCGCCCGCCAACGGCGGCTCCGGCGCTGCCCGCCCCTCCGCCTGTGGTGCCTCCGGCGGCGCTACCGGCCATGCTAGCTGCACCGCCGGCGCCTGAGGAGTTACTCCCGCTGATGCCGCCAGTGCTCTCGCCTGGGTCACCTTCACCGCCTCCCCCACAACTCGAGAGTGTACCGACCAACACAGACGCCGCGACCACACCATCTCGCCACTGCTTCCGCAAAACGACCTCCTTGCGAACCCGACCTGGTATAGCCGCAATTGCCTCCGCCCGCGAGCCCTGAAACGGCAACGCTGGATCGATCCCGAGCGCCTTGCGTGTCAGTACACTAGCCAGGAGTCGCGGCATGACCTTCTACCGCGACCCACCCTGGTGCTCGTGTCAGCGTTCCTCGGGTTCAGGTTGGAACCACTTGGCACGTCTTACTGACTGAACATTGCATCCTATTACTCGCGCAACAGTCTGCGTTGGTCGCACACGCCTCACCCACGCCGCGACACTGCCGGCAAACACGATGGGTTTGGGTCGTCGCTGGATCATCCTCGCAGAACCGCGGGGTTTCGGCGGGGCAGCAGTCACCGATAACGTTGCACGACGCCGCAGTGCTCCGGCAGCCGGCGCAAACCTTGGCGCTCCCCGTCGCCGGGTCTGCGAAGCACACTGACGTGGGATGGTTGCAGCAATCGGCGTTGCGCGAGCAGGTGGCGCTGTCCAAGCTGCACTGACACAGGTTGTCAAAGAACACCTCTTCGACGTTCGTCGTTTGGAAAGCGCGACTCGTTCCGCTCAAGACTTCTTGGGCATTCAGACGCGGGATCTGGATG
>DASQDA010001023.1:0-4983 GCA_035634435.1 Polyangiaceae bacterium | reverse complement strand
GCGCCGCCTGCGCTCAGCGCTTGCTCAGCTCGAACGGACGGCCCAGCTTGCCGCTCAGCAGACGGCTGATCGTGGCCCAGAGCTCATCGCCCGACTTGCGCGCGAACCACGCTGTGCCGTCCCAGTCGAAGTGCCAGGCAGAGTGCTGAGCCGCCATCCAGATCTGGCGTGCGGCTCGATGCGAGTTGATGACGTACTTGTCGCCGTCGGAAAACTCGATGGCCAGAATATCACTGGAAAGCTCCGCTTCGAAGCTGGCGTCCTCCACTGCGTCCAGAGCCGCAACCAGCGCGCGCAGCTCCGGCAGCGCCAGCTCGTCGTACTCCTTGTCGCTGAGCGTCGTCATTGCGCGGCGGGCAAGCAGGCCGGAGCTTGGCAGCGGTTGCCCGGCATGCAGTCGGTGTCCGCCGCGCAAGGCCAGGTGCATTTTCCGGCCGCCGTGTTGCAGCGATGTGTCAGGCACTGAGCGTCCGTCGAGCAGGGGAACGCCATGGGCGAGGGCTGCGACAAGGTCGTGGGGGCTGCACCGGGGGCGGGCGTCGCAGCGGCGGGGGCGGGCGTCGTGGGGGCTGGCGCGACCGTCGGCGCAGGCGCCTGCCCGTAAGGCTGAGGCTGGGGCTGCTGTTGCTGCGGATACGGTGTCTGCTGCGGATAGGCGCCGGGCGGGTAACCACCCTGTTGTGGCGGAGGCTGCTCCTCGCTCTTGCAGCCAAGCGAGGTTGCGACACACAGAACGAGAAGCAAGGCAGAGCTAGCGAGGCGCATCGAGTAATTCTCCAGGTTTAGCGGGGCGCGAAGACCCGGCGAGCGAGCGGCTAGGATAGAAGAGCGCAGCGGCTCCGGATAGCCGGAAAAGTTCCGCAGCCGCGAAACGCCGTTTCGCTGACGAACTCGGCGGATCCTGGGCTATCGTCCGGCTTTGGTCGCATGACGGACAAGGCGGTTCCGGCAGACGTGCTCGCGGAGGAGGCTTCCGCGCGTCTGAGCTCCGAGCTGCTATCCGCTCTCAAGCGGCGTCCCGCTCAGGAAGCGAGGCTCGCTGGTGTGGTGCGTGTGCTCGCGCCGCTATCGAGTCGCTTGCGCGCACAGCTGCTGCTCGCGCTCGAAACCATGGTGCGCCGCGCTAGTATCGAGCGGCCCTTGTATGCCGCGCTCGTGCGCAGCCTGAGCGAAGCGAGCCACCCGAGCGTATCGCCGCCGCTGGCGCGTGCGTTGGGGCTCGACGACGCGGGCGGCCTCGCGACGCTGTCGGCAGCGTGTTTCTGTCGCGACCCGGATCTCGCGGAGCCGCTCGCGCGGGCGGCGACGAGCCGACACGCGCACGTGGCCTTCGCCGCGGAGCTGGCGCGCGTCTCGCGCGGGGAGTCGAACGGGGGCGCCGTGGCGTCGCTGGCTCCGAAGATCAAGGAGAGCCACCGCATTTCCCTGTGCGTGGAGTTGCTGGCGCCGTTGCTCGCCGGCCCCCCACTGCCAGCGAGCGTCGCTCCCGCTCTGGCCGTGCTCAGGGATGCCGAGCGCCATCTGGGACGTTGGTTGGTGCTGGCCGAGGTGGCGACCCGCTCTGGCGACAAGAGCCCCTCCGAGCAGGCGCGGCAGCGAGCGAGCCAGGGTCCTGATAGCTCGCGCTCCGCGTGGGCGCTCGTGCTGTGGGCGCTAGAGCCGAAGAGTGACTGCCCGGACGTGCGCCCCACGGTGGAGCTCGTTGCCCGCCTGAGCGACCGTCCCAGCGCCGACAAAGATACGACGTTCCTGTTCCGCCTGGCGGCAGCCAAGGCCGAGAGCGCGAGGCCCATGCTCGAGTCCCTCGTCAAGAGCGGGGCTCTGGGCGACGAGTGTCGCGTCCGCGCCATGCTGCACCTCTGCCGCGACTATGGCGAAGCTCGCTACGGTGCGGAGCTCGCGGCTCTTGCCGGCGCAAAAAGACGAGAGCCGCTGCGCGCGCTGGCGGCGGCCGCCTTGTACGACGTCGGCGACACGCCCCCGGCGCTCGCCGCCGCCGACGAGCTCCTGCAGAGCCGCCATATTTCGGCAATCGCGTGGGGCGCTTTGGTGCGAGCGCGTCACAACACCGAGCGCGCGGGCGCCGTCGTGACGGAGTCGCATTTCCGCCGGCTGGAGCTGGGCTGGGTACAGTAGCGCTGCAGGCAGCTTGTAGTCCAAGCCCGCTTTTTGGGTCAGGCTTCAGGGGTCATGTCTGCGCGTCTGCGCCCCTGGCTCCTCCTGTCGTGCGGGATGCTGGCTAGCGGGACCACTGCCGCACAACCGGAGCTGAGCCCCCAGCGCTGGGTGCTCTTTGCGGAGCGGGATGACGACGATGACAACGGGCGCGCGGACGCCGCCGAGCCTCGCCTGGACGCGCAGGCAGCGACGGACGTGCGCTGGCTCTCCTCGAGCGAGCTGCCCCCCGCTGCCGAGCGCCCAGCTTTCGCTGCCAGCGCGGCGCTGCGCTGGGTGGCGGCCGATGGACGCGTGCTCGCCGCTGGGAGCAAGCCGCTGGGTGTGCGCAAGCTCGGACTGCAGGGCTTGCGGGCGGGCTTCGAGCGGCTCTCGCTGGGAGACAAGAGCCTCGAGCTTTCGGTGGTGGAGGTGGTCGCCCTGGACGCGCTAGGCACGCGGGTCGATCTGAGCACGTCCCATGCGTCTCTTTCACGCGTGCTGCCCGCTGGCCTGAGCCACAGCGATCCCGTCACCGATCGGGACGCGCTGCGCTGGATGCTGGTGGGTGACCGCTCGGCCTTGCCGGAGCGCGTGAACATCGTCTCGCTGCGGCCTGACGGTCGCGAGCTCGATCTGCTGAGTGACGTGGAGCTCCGGGGGCTGCCGTGCCCAGACGGCACCGCTGCCGGCTTGACATGCCGCGCGACGCCGCTCATCCGTGCGACGGCCGATCGCATCGACCGCGGCCATCCGCAATCAGCCGATCGCTCGTTGCAAGCCGAGGTGGGCGGCAGGATCGCCGTGCACGTGGGCTCCGGCAAGGCCACTTCAATCCGGGTGGGTGGTCCGCGCAATACGGCGCTGGGCGCCATCGAACGCTTCCGTAGCCGTATGCGTGTGCACGTGCTGCGCGCCACGGTGGGCGGCGCGCCGGCGGTGGGCGCCGACGCGCCCAGCGCGCTCGAGCTCGTGCGAGCAGACGTGGACACCGCGAGCCTGCTGTGGGGGCAATGCGGTATCCACTTCGGCAACGGCGAACAGGTTCCGGTCCAGCTGGTCGATCCTCCGCCGGCACATCTGATCGCAGTCGGCTGCGGCCTTGGGCTACCTGCGAGCGGCGGACAGATCCGTCTGCGGATCGGGGGCGCCGCCGTGCAGGCGCCCACCTACGCGGGGGAAACCCCGGAGGCCGTGGCGCTGCGACTGGCAGCCGTGCTGCGACGCTCCGGACTGAGCGTCTTGCAAAGCTCCAACCCGCGCATCGAGCCGGGCGCCTTTGCGACCAGTGACCTTTCCGTGCGAACGAACGAGCGGCTCGCGACGGTGGAGCGCGATGGCGCCTTCCCCCTATCGAGTGATCCCTCGCTCGAGGTCTGCATCGGAGCGGTGGATCTGAGTGACGGTCTGGCGCACTTCACCGACTTCAACGCGGTCGCCGGCACGCTCGAAGAGCGCACGTTGATCAAGGCCTATGCTGACCGCGACTCCAGCACGATCGACGTCTTCGTGGTGCCAACGTTCTCGGGGGTCGGTCGGGTCGGGGAGTCGTTCCTCGATATGCCGGGCGCGAGCATTCACAACACGGTGCTGATCGATCGCGAGGCGATCCGCGCCGGCGCGCGCAGTCACGTGCTGGCCCACGAGCTCGGCCATCTGCTGCTGGACATGCCCGGGCACCCCGACGACTACGGCGTCGATCAGCCGTCGTCGCTGATGGACTCGGACGCGACGGATCCAACCATCTTCGGACCGCGGCGCCTCTCGGTGTCCGAGTGTGAGCGGGCGCTGCGCCAGCGCGGCCCGGGCGCGGCTGCGCCCTTACTGAGCGCCTGGCCGCTGTTCACTCGGGGACGATGAGCTCGAGCTCGGTGCCGCCAGCGTAGGCGTAGCTCACGTAGGCGTCGAAGCCGTCCACCAGCACGCCGACCGGACGATCCGCGACGATGCGGTGGACCCCGTCGTTCTGAGTGCCGGGGCTCAGGTTCGCGGGGGCGGTCAGATCCGGGTTCACCCGCGGAAAGCTCAGCTGACAGGTATGCAGGAGCCAGTTGCGCGCGGTCATCCCGGCCGCCAGCGCAGCGTTGCCCTCGGGCACGCGAATCGGGGTGGTGGAGCAGTCGTCCATCGCCTCGAGCGCGAGCCCATCGAACACGATGCTGGCGTCGGCGGGGGCGAAGATACGCACGAAATCGAAGCTGTACTTGTCGGGCGTGAGGAACACGTAGGTCGAGCGCAGCTGCTCGAGCGGCGGCACGATCAGCATGCTCGGATCCCCGCCCGGTAGCCCCGAAGGCACGCTCGCAGCAGCCTGGCTCGGCGACACGCTCATCAGCATCACGGGCGCATCGCTGTCGATGACGAAGGTTTCGCTGCTCGTCAGGTCGACGAAGCTGCCCTTCTCGTTCAGCTGAAAACGCGCGAAGTCTCCCTCGAGCGTCGTCGTGACGCGCGCCCCGCTGTCGGTCACCGCGATGAGCCGGAAGTACTCGGACTGCTCGGCGGCGCCGAGCTTGGCGCCCGCGCCGATCAGCGCGCGGGTGCGGTTGGGCGACACGCTCGCCACGAACGACCGCCCTGCCGTCCGAATCGGATCGATCTGCTCTTCGAGGTGATCGGCGCAGCAGCGGCGGCGCGACAAGTCCGGGAAGAAGGGAGCATCACTCGCCTCGTTACCGCTGAACGCGATGATGGGACCGTCCGCCGCGACCAGCGTGCCCGTGAAGTCGGCGTTGAAATCGGCCGTCTCCAAGTTCAGCACGACACAGGGGCCCAGCTCCGCCTCGATGGTGCCTCCGGGCTCCGTCTCGGCGATGGGGCCGCCGCCGA
>DASQDA010001022.1:0-3132 GCA_035634435.1 Polyangiaceae bacterium | reverse complement strand
AGGCCGGAAACTGCGATTTGTGATCGCAGGTGAGATAGACAGCCGTCGGGGGCATGCTGGTGAACTGCGCTGCTTCGAGATGGCGGCCGCAAGCGATGCAGTGGATATGCCGGCTTTCCTTCTTCAGCCGAGCCTCGCGGCCTGGGTCGTTGGTCCGCTTCTCGCGTTTGGTCTGGCGCTTTTCACGTTTCATGATGATGGCCGCGCACGTTAACGCCCATCCAGCTCGTCAAGCAAGGATCGAGCGCCGGGATGGTCGGGGTTCTCGCTGAGGGCCTTCGACACAAGTACCCGGACCCGCCGAGGGTCCCCTGCCCGCTGCGCCAGCAAGGCCAATCCATAGTTGGCTTCGGCCTTGGTTTCGGGGCGTGCGCAGTCGCTGCCGTCGCTCTCGGCCGTCTTCATGATCGCCACACCTCGGAAGGCGCGCAGAGCGGTTTCCTCCTCATCGCTCTCGAGCGCGAGCTGCCCCAGACGGATGCCCAGCCGAGCGTTCTTGGGATCCATCTCGAAGGCTTTGGCCAGAGCCGTGACTGCGTCGCTGAGGAAGCCCTCTTCCAGGTGCACGTTGCACTTCTCCTCGTACACCGGGGAGAGCACCCGCGAGCGCTTGCCGCGGCTGGCTTCGATGAGCGCGTTCAGGGGAACCAGCGCCTCCTCGATGCGGCCGACGCGGGTCAGCGCGCGGGCGAGCAAGATGGCTGTGTCGATGCTGTCCGGCGCTTCCGTGCGTGCGCGCTGGAAGACGGCGATGGCCTGCTCCACCCCGCCATCCGCGCTGAGCAACAGATCGCCGACCCGCAGCAGCTTGCCCATGCGTTCCGCGGGGCGTGACTCGCGATCGGCGTCTTCCAGGAGCAGCTCCGCCAGCTGTCGGTGCGCTCCGGCGGACTCCAGCACGGCAGCCAAGCGTGCACGCACGATTGGATTGTGAGGGCTCTCGGTGTGGGCGCGCTCGAGCGCCGTCCGTGCATCGTGCGGCCTGCCAACCTTGGCGCAGAGCTCGGCCAGCGCGATGCTGGCGCGCACGAGGCCCTCGCCGGACTCGAGCTCCACCAGGGCGGCATAACTCTCGATCGCCGACTCGAGCTCGCCCTGCTTACTATCGAGCTCGGCCAGACGCGACAGCAACGCCCGATTGGTGGGCGCCTTGTGTGACAGGTCGGAGAGGCGTGCGCGGGCTCCCGCGACGTCATTGGTTTGCTCCAGCACGTCGATCAGACGCAAAACGAGGGCGACGCTGTCTGCCGGCTCAGCGCGGGCGATGGCACGCTCCAGAGCTTGCACGAGCTCGGCCGCGACGCTCGGGTCCGACTGCATGGCTGCCTCCAGGTGCGACACAGCCTCGCCGCCGCGTCCGAGCTCCCCGAGCAACGTGCCCCGCAAGCGGTGCAGCGAAGCATCTGCGCTCCGATGCGCCAGGTAACGATCCAGGGCGGCCAGCGCCGCAGCGTGGTCGCCCGCTTGCCGATACGCGTCGATCCATCGTTCGAAAAGCGCGCGGTCGTCCGGGTTTTCCGCAACGGCTCGCTCGAGCAACTCGGCCACGCGCCCTGGCTCCCCGCGCTCACGGTAGCGCCCTGCCAGCTGCTGACAGATCTCGCTGTCGGCAGGGCACGCCGCGAATCCAAGCTCGAGCGCACGATCGATGCCTGCTTCGTCCCGCAGCGCTCGGTGCACCGTGACCAGGCTCTTGCAGAGGGCGGCGGCGGCCGGGCCTCGCTCCAGCTGCAGCAAGCCCTCGAGCGCCTCCGCCAGCACGCGCCGATCGCCGCTCGCCTTGGCCAGACGTAGCTGCGCTTCGAGCAGCTCGCGCGAGCTCGGATCCTCGGCGAGGGAGCTGCGACAGAGGGACAATGCCTCCTCGTGGCGCGCGTGTCGCTCGAGGATGCCGAGCAGGCGGAGCGTCAGAGCCGAAGCTCCAGGCGCGCTGCGATCGGCACGCAAGGCCTCGAGATCTTCGCTCAATAGCTGAATGAGCTCTTCCTCGCGACCATCGGCGCTCAAGAGCTCACTCAATTGCAAACGGGCTGCGCGCTGGCTTGGGTCGTCGGCCACCAGCCGCTTGAGCACCAAGATGGCGTCACTGCGGCGCCCGAGCACCTGGATGAGCGTGTCTGCCTGTTCCAGGCGCAGGCGGCTACGCTCCTCTTGCGTAGGAACCAGCGGTGCCGTGGCGTTGAGCAGGTTGACGAGTTGTTCCGGCTGGTCCGTGGCGCGATACAAATCCAGCAGCGGCTCCCAGATTTCGCGCGCCTCGGGATCCTCCCGTTGCAGCACGGCCAGCACGCGGCCCCCGCGCCCCACGTCGCCGAGCGCCAACGCCTCCTTGGCCACACCGACGAGGATGGCGCGCGCCTCGGTCGGCGCCAGCGTCGCTGAGGCTTGCTCTTCCAAATCGAGCGCGCTGAAAACCTCACCATTCGCTCGCCGCAACTTGGCCACCTCGAGCTTGAGCCAGCTCACTTCGTCCGACGACAGGTGCGAAGCCTGCGAATCGAGCACCGCCGCGAGGAGGCTCTCCGCTACGTCGGCTGCACCGAGCTTCGTGGAAAGCGCCAGGCCTTCGCGGATGCTGTGCATGTCGAGGACGCCGAGCGCCAGCCGCTTCTGGATGACGGTGACCACGGCAGCAGCGTCGCCGCGAGCCCGTGCAATGCGCTCGAGCAACTCCAGACCGCGCAACGGCTCGCGACCGGGCGGGAACGCGCCCGCGAGGATCCTCTCGGCACGCTCGTATTCCGAGCCGACGGTCAGCGCTTGCTCGATGAGCTCGAGCCCGGAATCGAAGGTTTCCGGGCTCTGCAGTCGCACCTCGGCGAGGCGGTAGTACAATTCTGGATGCGCCGCTGGACGGCTGGAGCGCCGCGCAGTCTCGACGCGCTCCTCGATGACACGCGCCTCGGCCTCCTTGTCACCGAGCGCGGAATACACCCTGCCGAGCGCCGCCCAAGGACCGTCCTCCATCACCTCGCGCGTGCGGAGCTCTGCGTCGATACGGCGTGCTCGCTCGTGCAGGCGTTCGCGCACCGTCTGCAGATTGCCCAGCACCGTCGCATGCAGGTCGGTGAGGTCGGAGAGGCATCCCGCGGCCTCCTCGCTGGGAATGCCCTGCTCCAGCCGCAGCTCGAG
>DASQDA010001021.1:0-1964 GCA_035634435.1 Polyangiaceae bacterium | reverse complement strand
CGCCTCGGTGCGGTTGCGCGAGGCGGAAATATACCGCCGCGTAGTGGCACGCTTCGATCCGCTCCCGCCCGAGGCAGAGCCCTCCGCAGGCGGAGGCCTCAACCCCCTGGTGTAGGTGTTCGGTGGGTTGGCTGCCGTCGCCGGCGGCTCGTTCGCCTACTTCGCCGTGAACGGGCGCGCGCGGGAAGACGAGCTGAATGGCTGCAAGCCCTCTTGCTCCGAGGACTATCGCGACGAGTTCAATGACATGAACAGGAGCTATGTGGCTGCGGACATCTCGCTGGGCGCAGCCGTGGTTTCGCTGGGCCTCGGTGCCTATTTTCTTTTGAAGGATTGGCCAGGCGACGCCAGGCCGGCGTCCAAGAGCAGCACGGCCTTTCCGCTGCAATTCTCGGGCAGCATCGAGCGCGACCGGCTGCGGATCTCCGCTTCGACCAGCTTCTAAACGCCGCGCCAACGCAATGGTTGAGGACCCACGCACCCACGCCCGAGCTCGGCCCATCGTCGTTCGCTACGCCAAGACGCGGGTAGTGGTCGTGCAAGGGCCGGACACCGGACAGACGCGCGAGATCGTCGGTAATTCCCTGCGCATCGGCAGCTCGTCGAACAACGATCTGGTGCTCACGGACAGCACGGTCTCGCGTCAGCACTGTGCCCTCGAAGCCGTCTCCGGTGGCGTGCGGCTGCGCGACGAGGGCTCCACCAACGGCGTCTTCGTCGGTGGCGTTCGCATCCTGGACGCCGTGCTGAGTGGCTCGGTGCGGCTGCACCTGGGTGACACGGTAATAGCGGTGGAGCCGCTCTCCGAGCAGGTGGAGCGCGAACAGGCGACGGTCGACCGCTTCGGCGAGCTGCTGGGGCGCTCTTCGCGCATGCGCGAGCTCTTCGCCGACCTGCAGCGCATCGCGCCCACCGATGTCACGTTGCTGATCGAAGGTGAGACCGGCACCGGCAAGGAGCTCGTCGCCGAGTCGGTGCACGCCACGAGCGCGCGCTCGGAGGGCCCGCTGGTCGTCTTCGACTGCAGCGCCGTCGCACCCACGCTCGCCGAGAGCGAGTTATTTGGCCACGAGCGGGGCGCCTTCACGGGCGCTGTGTCGGCCCGTCCGGGCGTGTTCGAGCAGGCCGATGGCGGCACGATATTCCTCGATGAGCTCGGGGAGCTGCCGAAAGATCTGCAACCGAAGCTGCTGCGCGTGCTCGAGAAGCGCGAGGTGCGACGCCTCGGATCGCAGCGCACCACCGCTGTCGACGTGCGCCTCATCGCGGCGACGAACCGCAACCTCGCCGCTGAGGTCGCGCTCGGCAATTTCCGCGAAGATCTCTATTTTCGACTGGCGGCCGCGCATGTCTATGTTCCGCCGCTGCGCGACCGAATGGACGATCTGCCGCTGCTGGTTGAGCACTTCCTGTCGCGCGCCCGACCCCCGCGCCGGCTCAGTGATATCCCGCCGCAGGTCTGGGACATGTTTGGCGCGCACCGCTGGCCGGGCAACGTCCGTGAGCTGAGCAACGCGGTGCAGCGACTGCTGGTGATGCCAGACCATGCGCTGCGCCCTCCGCGCCAGAGCGAGCCGCCGAATGCGGCCTTGCCCAGCTCCGACCCGCCGCCGAGCTCCGAGGCGTCCGGTGCCGTGCAGCCGCTGCGTGTGGCCCGGCGCGAGGCGAGCGAGGCGTTCGAGCGTCAGTACCTCGAGGCGCTACTCAGACGAACCAGCGGCAACGTGACGCGCGCGGCTGCATTGGCCGAAGTTTCGCGTCAGATGGTGCAGAAGCTCTTGCGCAAGCACGACATTGGCTGAGCTCAGGCGGGAGGCGCCGCGGTTGCGGCGGCTCGCGCCGTGCCGGCTGTCCAGCGCACGAGCAGCTCGTGAAGCACGCAGAGTACCAAGGCACAACCGGCGATGAAGCTTCCGATCGCTTCGAGCCCGTAGCGCTCACCGGCCAGGCCAGCGGCCGCGGGC